>CAMAQF010000047.1 GCA_945860265.1 Emticicia agri
GTTGGTCTTCGAGGAAGAAACCACCTTCAGCAAGCTTTGTATCGTTCTGATGTAGAAATTCCTGCTATTTGCGATATTGACCTAAATTCTATTGGGGAAGCAAATAAATTGTTCAAAAAGTTCGGTAAAAAAGAGCCAATTGCTTACACAAAAGGTGAACGTGATTTTGAAAATATGGTTAAACGCGACGATCTTGATGGAATTATCATCGCCACACCATGGGAATGGCACGTGCCGATGGCAGTTGCTGCCATGAAAGCTGGTAAATATGCTGGAGTTGAAGTTTCGGCAACAGTCACACTTCAAGAATCATGGGATTTGGTTGATACTTACGAAAAAACTGGTTCTCACTGTATGATACTCGAAAATGTTTGTTATCGCCGAGATATAATGTCGGTTTTAAACATGGTGCGTAAAAATATGTTCGGCGAAATGCTCTACGGACATTGCGGCTACCAACACGATTTACGTTTTGTAAAACTAAACGACGGCAAATCTGCATACGGGAAAGGAGTTGAATTCGGTGAAAAAGGTTTCAGCGAAGCACGATGGAGAACCCAACACTCAGTTGATAGAAATGGAGACCTATATCCTACGCATGGACTTGGGCCTGTAGCTCACTGGATGGATATAAATCGTGGGAATAAATTTGATTTCTTGACATCAATAGCCACCAAATCTCGTGGAATGCACAATTATATTGTTGAAAAAGGAGGAGAAAACCATCCAAATGCTAAGGTAAAATTCAAATGTGGTGATATTGTAACCACAACAATTCAATGTACCAATGGCGAAAACATTGTTATTATTCACGATACTAACAGCCCACGACCCTATTCATTAGGCTTTAGAGCACAAGGCACAAAAGGCATTTGGATGAATGACGGCAATCAGATTTATCTAGAAGGTGTTTCAAAAAAACACGATTCTTGGGAACCTTTTGCCGATTATCAAAAAGAATATGACCATCCTCTATGGAAACGTTTCGAACAAGATGCAGTAAATGCTGGTCATGGCGGAATGGATTTCTTTGTACTTCGTGCATTTATCGAATCAGTAAAAAATAAAGTTGCCCCTCCAATTGACGTTTATGATGCTGCCTCTTGGAGTGCAATCAGTCCACTTTCTGAGCTTTCAATTGCACGTGGCAGTTCTCCAATCGAAATTCCAGATTTTACCCGTGGCAAATGGAAAACCAATAAACCAATTTTTGGATTAAATGATAATTATTGACACTAACGAACCTTCAAAGACGCTCTTTCGCCTTTGAAGGATTCGAGAATATTTTAAACTCTAAAAAAAAAATGCAAGAAAATAAAAACTACACTGGGCCATTAATCATAATCGGGCTATTATTCTTTGTATTTGGCTTTGTTACATGGGTTAATGGAACCTTAATTTCATTTTTCAAAAATGCTTTTGGCCTAAGTAATGCAAATTCGTATTTGGTAACATTTGCTTTCTTCATTTCATACACGATTATGGCGATTCCGTCTTCTTATGTATTAAAAAAAGTTGGCTTCAAAAAAGGAATGTCAATCGGTTTAGCAATTATGGCCATCGGAACTTTCATTTTTGTACCTGCCGCAAAAGCTGAATCTTACCCATTATTTTTAGTTGGTTTGTTTACAATCGGAATTGGGCTTACTTTATTACAAACAGCATCAAATCCTTACGCAACAATTCTTGGTCCGCGTGAGAGTGCCGCTCAACGTATAAGTATATTAGGAATTGCCAATAAAACAGCTGGAATTATCAGTCAAAAAATATTTGGTGGAATTCTTTTAACAGGCAGTGTTGTGGGTGCTGCCATATCACCAAAAGCAGAACTGGCAAAAGTAATAACTCCTTACATGATACTAACGGTAGTTTTAGTCATTTTGGCAGTTTTAATATTGCTTACAAAAGGTTTACCCGAAGTCAGCGAAGATCAAGAAAATGTTGATGGTACAACAAGCACAGACAAAAAGAGCGTTTTTGAATTTCCAAATTTGGTTTTAGGACTAATCGCATTGTTTTGCTATGTAGGTGTAGAAGTTATTGCAGGGGATTCAATAATAAGTTACGGTATTTCATTAGGATTTTCGACAGAAGAAGCAAGTCAGTTTGGCACTTATACACTCTGGTTAATGATGTTGGGTTATGTTTTGGGAATTGTATTGATTCCGAAATACGTTTCACAACAAACTTGGCTTAAACTTTCATCTATTTTTGGTCTAATCATTACTATATTTGCATTAGTGACCACAGGCTTTACTTCTGTACTTTGTATAGCAATATTAGGTTTAGCAAACGCCATTATGTGGCCAGCGATTTGGCCACTTGCTATTGATGGACTCGGTAAATTTACAAAAACTGGTTCAGCTTGGTTAATTATGATGATTGCTGGAGGAGCAATTTTGCCACTTATTTACGGTAGCTTAGCAGATTATTTGCATAGTTCACAGACTGCATACTCCATTATGATACCTTTATACGGATTTGTGTTGTATTTTGCTATGTTTGGATACAAAAAGAAATCTTGGTAAGTAGCATAATTTCCATAAACCAACGTATTTGTGCAACAATCTTTTATAATTTCGGCAATTCGTACACCAATTGGTAGTTTTGGTGGTTCACTATCTAGCATTACCGCCCCAGAACTTGGAGCTACGGCAATAAAAGCTGCCATCGAAAAAGCAGGTATTGAACCCGACCAAGTTGAAGAGGTACTTTACGGCAATGTTTGTCAAGCAAATGTTGGGCAAGCTCCGGCACGTCAAGCAACTCTTGGTGCAGGTTTGAGCAATAAAACCAATGTAACGACAATTAATAAAGTTTGTGCTTCAGGAATGAAATCTATCATATTTGGCAGTCAATCTATCGAACTTTTACAAAACGATATTGTGGTAGCAGGTGGTATGGAAAGCATGTCTAATATACCTTTTTACTTATCAAAAGCTCGTTATGGTTATGGTTATGGAAACGGCGAATTGATTGATGGTTTGGCAAAAGATGGTTTGGTAAATGTCTATGACAATAAAGCAATGGGCTGTTTTGCCGATGCAACTGCTAATAAATTTGAAATAAGTCGTGAAGAACAAGATGCTTTTGCGATTCAATCTTATAAACGTTCGGCTGAGGCATGGGCAAATGGTTTTTTTGCGAGTGAAGTTACACCCGTTGAAGTAACTGACCGCAAAGGAAACGTAAAAGTAGTTTCAGAAGATGAAGAATTCAAAAACGTTAATTTTGAAAAAATTCACACTTTATGGCCAGCTTTTACTAAAGAAGGAACAGTAACTGCAGCTAATGCGTCAACAATTAGTGATGGTGCAGCAGCACTAGTTCTTGCATCTGACAAAGCGGTTGAGAGAAATATTTTGAAGCCAATTGCAAAAATCATTTCGTATGCCGATGGCGAACACGAGCCAGAATGGTTTACCACTGCACCAATTATTGCAGCCGAAAAAGCTCTAAAAAGAGCAGGTTTGACAATGGCAGACATTGATTTTTTTGAAATAAATGAGGCATTTTCAATAGTTCCAATAGTATTTGCGAAACATTTTGGCATTAGTCACGAAAAAGTAAATGTTTTTGGGGGAGCGGTTTCACTTGGTCATCCACTGGGCTGTTCTGGTGCAAGAATCGTAACGACGCTCGTAAATGTGCTTCATAACAAAAACGCAAAATACGGAATGGCCGCAATTTGCAATGGTGGAGGCGGTGCAAGTGCCATTATTATAGAAAAAATTTGATAATTATAAACAAAATTCAAACTTTGCGAGATTATTCCAATCTAGTAGGGTTTTTTTATTGAAATGAAAGTAAATTCTGATTCAAGTGATATTCTTCAAAAGTTTTTTGGCCTAAATCAAGTTTTAATACAAGCAACTTCCCCTGGAAGAATGGACGTAATGGGCGGAATAGCCGATTACTCAGGGTCATTGGTTCTTCAAAAATCAATTTCGCAAAAAGCTACAATAACTATTGGAATAAGAAATTATAATCAATTACGCATCAAGAGTTTAGATATCTCTTTTCAAAATGAAATCTATATTGATTTGGATGAATTGCCTATTAATTACCAAGAAGCCCAAAAATACCTAAAAAATATTAAAGGCGGAGATTGGGCTGCGTATATTATTGGTTGTTATTTGGTTTTGAGCAACGAGAAAAAAATAAAATTTGGCGGACTTGATATTTTAATTCAATCAGATGTGCCGGTAGGAAAAGGCGTTTCATCTTCAGCAGCACTTGAAGTAGCAACATTGAAAGCTATTGCCGAACTTTTCAATATTGAATTAATTAATTCCCAACTACCAAAATTTGCACAAAAAGCTGAAAACTTAGTCGTCGGAGCTCCTTGCGGATTGATGGATCAATTAGCATCCTATTTTGGTGATAATAATAAATTATTACCTATTTTATGTCAGCCTGACCAACTCTATGATTTAGTCGATATCCCCCAAGATTTATATTTTGTTGGTATTGATAGCGGTGTAAAACATGCTGTAAGCGGAGCATCTTATAGCGAAGTTCGTACTGCAGCATTTATGGGTTATTCGATAATTGCACAAAGAATTGGACTTTCAAAAGACGATTTAGATAAACAAACAGAATTGCCTTTCAATGGATTTCTAAGCAATATCAGTCCATCCTTGTTTGAGGCAAATTTCGAACGAAGCCTAAATTCGATGTATGGCAAAGACTTCATTCAAGACTTTGGAGTTGTAACCGACAAACTTTCTGTTATAAAACCAGATGCGTTTTACAATATAAAAGCTTGTACAAAACATCCGATTTATGAAAATCATCGGGTAAAATCTTTTGTGCAATTATTAAAATCTATTACTAAAACAAACTTTTCAGATATTTTGCCAATTATGGGAGAATTGATGTTTCAATCGCACGAAAGTTATAATAATTGTGGTTTGGGAAACGAAATGACAGACAAAATTGTATCAATGGCAAGAAAAAAAGGTATTGAGAACGAAATTTACGGTGCAAAAATCACCGGCGGTGGTAGTGGAGGTACGGTTTGTATAATGATTTACGGCGAAAAAGGATTAGAATCTGCCAATCAAATTTTTGAAGAATATAAAAATCTAACAAATCAAAATTCGTTGGTTTTCTTTGAATAAAAAAATTTTCCTTATCTCATTAAAATCAATGAACCATCGTATTTGATTTTTGACTAATTTTGAATAAACTAAAATAATAATAAAATTAATGAAAAAAATCCTAACAATCGCTCTATGTATTTCTTATGGACTTACATTCGGACAATCATCCTTGAAACCAAAAATTAGTACCGGTGCTGATGCGATTGAGAAAAAAGTTATCGCTTGGCGTCGCGACTTCCATGAGCATCCAGAATTGGGAAACATGGAAGTTCGAACTGCTAAAATAGTTGCTGATCATCTTCGTTCTCTTGGAATTGAGGTTCAAGAAAACGTAGCAGTAACTGGTGTAGTTGGAATTCTGAAAGGTGGAAAGCCAGGTCCAGTCGTAGCTCTTCGTGCTGATATGGATGGTCTTCCAGTTACTGAGCGAGTTGATATTCCTTTTAAATCAACTGTTAATACCATTTATAACGGTCAAAAAACAGGCGTAATGCACGCTTGTGGACACGATTCGCACGTGGCTATTTTAATGGGCGTTGCAGAAGTTTTAGCTTCGATGAAAAGTGAAATAGCTGGAACTGTGAAATTTCTATTTCAACCAGCCGAAGAGGGGGTTTACGACCCAAAATTATTGAAAAATGGCAAATCTGGTGCTGAATTAATGGTAATGGAAGGTGTGATGGAAAATCCAAAAGTTGATGCAGTTTTTGGTTTACACATCAGTTCGGTAACAGAGGTTGGAACAATTGGCTACCGTCCCGGTGCTACAATGGCCGCAGTTGACCAATTGGGCATCAAAATCAACGGTAAACAAACGCACGGAGCAAATCCTTGGTCAGGTATCGACCCAATTGTTACGGCTTCACAAATCGTAATGGGTTTACAAACAATCGTAAGCAGAAATGTAAATATTACTGAAAACCCTGCAATTGTAACTGTTGGAGCAATTCATGGTGGAATTCGCCAAAATATTATCTCAGAAAACTTAGATATGATTGGTACAATCAGAACCTTTGGAACTGAACAACGTGAATTAGTACATAGAAGAATTAGAGAAGTTGCAGTTAATATTGCAGAAAGTGCTGGTGCTAAAGCTGATGTAACTATCGATACAGGATATCCAGTAACCTACAATGACCCAACATTGACTGAAAAAATGATTGGTTCAGTTGAAGGAGTTGCAGGAAAAGAAAATGTAAAGGTGCAACCTGTACAAACCGGTGCAGAAGATTTTAGCTTCTTTCAACAAAAAGCACCAGGTTTCTTTTATTTTTTAGGTGGGAAACCAAAAGGTAGCACAACTGCTGCCCCACATCATACGCCTGATTTTTATATCGATGAATCTGGTTTTACGCTCGGAGTAAAATCGTTAGCTGCTTTGACAGTTGATTATATGGAAATGAATGCCATAAAAACAACTGATAATCAAGCAAGTGCAACAAATAAAAAATCAAAAAAAAGTAAATAAAATTTAACTGCCAATTATCAATTAACAAATCGAATAATTGGTAATTGATAATTGGTAATTGACAAAAATATGTCTGCTGAAATTATTGAATTATATCAAGGAAATTTAGATGAACGAAAACTTCAAAAGGTAGTTGAATGTCTAAAAAGTGGTGGAATAATCATTTATCCAACAGATACAGTTTATTCGATGGGTTGCGATATTTTCAATACAAAAGCAGTTGAAAAACTGAGTAAAATCAAAGGTATAAAACTTCAACACAACACTTTTTCGATTGTTTGTCACGATTTGAGTAATATTTCTACTTACGCAAAAGTTTCAAATAATACTTTCAGATTGTTAAAAAGAGCCTTACCTGGACCTTTTACATTTATTCTTCCAGCAACGGTTGATTTACCGAAAACACTCCAAACCAAACGAAAAACTATTGGCATTAGAATTCCTTACCATGAAATTCCATTAAAAATTATTGAAATGTTGGGTAATCCTATCATCACAACATCAGTTAAGGATGATGTTGATGATATTTTAGAATACCCTAACGAAATTGAGGTAATTTACTCACAAAACAGCGAAAAAGTAGATATTATCATCGACGGAGGTTGGTGTGGAATTGAGCCATCAACGGTTGTACTTGCTGTAGATGATGATTTTGAAGTAATTCGTGAGGGTGTTGGAGATTTGAACGAGTTTTTGTAGCTCAACTCTTCGAAATGTTCCAATAATTGAATCAAATTTTAAAAATATTATTCTATTAATACGCTACATATACTTCAACTTCCTCAACCTCAACCAACATTTTATCATTAATCGAAGATAAACTTAATTGCTTGATTTCATTAATAAGAATTGGGTCGTATTTCGCAATGACACGTACGTAGTTTTCAGTCCAGCCATGCATATTTCCATTCTCAATATCTTCTTCAAAAAGAACAGAAAATTGTTTTCCAAGCTGGCTTTCGTAGAAAAATCTCTTTTTCTTGTCCGATAATATGTGAAGCATTTTTGAGCGTTCAGCACGTTTATTTTGAGGAACAGTAGGCGTTATAGAAATTGCAGTTGTATTTGGTCTTTCTGAATAAGTAAATACATGTAAATAACTAATATTCAACATATTCAAGAAATTATATGTTTCTATAAACTCTTCATCTGTTTCGCCAGGATGACCCACAATTACATCAACCCCAATACAACAATCTGGCATTAATTGTTTTATTTTATTGACTCTTTCTATATAAAGTTCTCGTTTATAACGACGTTTCATTAATGCTAAAATTTTACTCGAACCTGACTGCAATGGAATATGAAAATGCGGTACAAATCGCTTCGATTTTGCTATAAACTCAATAATTTCATCAGTCAAAAGATTAGGCTCGATACTCGAAATACGGAAACGTTCAATTCCTTCAACTTCATCTAATTCTCTAATCAAATCTAAAAAAGTTTCTACTCTTATGCTATTTTGCAAGCCAAAATCACCGATATTTACTCCTGTCAACACAATTTCTTTTACACCGCTTTCGGAAATTTCTTTCGCAACTTTTACCACATTTTCTATCGAATCTGAGCGACTTATCCCACGAGCAAGCGGAATCGTACAATAAGAACAAGGATAATCGCATCCATCTTGCACTTTCAAGAAAGTACGAGTACGGTCATTTAAGGAGTAAGAAATATGATAATCAACGGCTTCTTCGACATTTGAATTAAAAATTACCGAGCGACTTTTCGCTGCATTTTCAGGATTTTCAAGAGGTTGTTTTACAAAATCACCTAATAAATCAACAAGACGAAATTTTTCGGCCGCACCTAAAACAGCATCGACACCTTCAATTTCAGAAATTTCTTGCGGTTTTAATTGTGCATAGCAACCAATAATTGCAACATAACCATCAGGATTTATTTTATTGGCCTCTTTGACTATCTTTTTACATTTTTTATCGGCATTTTCAGTGACCGAACAAGTATTAATAATAAATATATCGGGAGTATCATTAAATTCTACTTTCTGATACCCACGACTTTCAAACATACGTCCGATTGTTGAAGTTTCCGAATAATTTAATTTACAACCAAGTGTATAAAATGCTACTTTTTTCATATTTAAAATGATTAAGGAAGTATTTGCTAAGGGGGACGCATGATGCAAAAGCTTACTTTTCGTTTCTTTTAAACTACAAAGTTAGCTAAAAAACAGTTCGTTTACAGCAGGAAATCTAATTTTCAAAATACAACAAATTCAAAAAATGAACTATTTCAAGAAGTAATATAAACATACATTCTATATTTATAAAACACTAAATTTTAAGATTTTCAAATTAGTAATTTCTCGCATTCTTCATTTAATTGAATTATTTTTGCCTTTTAAAAAAACTCTACAAAATAGTAACAAAATGATTCATTTCTTCGGAAGCCAAGTCACCGTATTTGCCCTACAAACGCAAGACAATCTTTCAAATGAAGACATCAAGAAACTCCTTTGGCTGTTCAGTAGTCAAATCGATAATAAATTCACGATTACTAACATCAATGATTCATCATTAAATGCCTATTTTGTTGGGCCGCGTGCAGCGATGATTACGCCATGGAGTACAAACGCCGTAGAAATTACTCAAAATATGGGTATTTCAGGCATTATTCGCATTGAAGAATTTAAGGCAGTTGACGAAAATTTCAAAGAATTCGACCCAATGCTTTCACAAAAATACACTGAACTAAATCAATCAATTTATACAATTAACGTTCAACCCGAACCAATATTAGAAATTGAGGACATTGTGGCTTATAACAAAAAAGAAGGTCTTTCATTAAGCGTGGAAGAAGTTGAATATTTGAATAATCTTTCTATAAAATTAGAAAGATTATTAACTGACTCCGAAGTTTTTGGTTTCTCTCAAGTAAATTCAGAACATTGTCGCCATAAAATTTTCAACGGAACCTTCGTTATTGATGGTTTTGCCAAAGAAACTTCACTTTTCAAATTAATCAAGAAAACGTCAGAACTCAATCCTAATGATATTGTTTCGGCTTATAAAGATAATGTTGCCTTCATCAAAGGCCCAAGAGTTACACAATTTGCTCCTTTAAGTGCCGATAAACCAGATTTTTATGCTGAAAAAGAGTTTGATTCGGTCATTTCATTAAAAGCCGAAACCCATAATTTCCCAACTACGGTTGAACCTTTCAATGGTGCAGCAACTGGTTCGGGCGGTGAAATTCGTGACCGCTTAGCGGGTGGACAAGGATCATTGCCATTGGCAGGAACTGCAGTTTATATGACATCTTATTCTCGTCTGGAGGAAAATCGCACCTGGGAAAAAGGTATGAATGAGCGTCCATGGTTGTACCAAACACCAGTAGATATTTTGATAAAAGCATCAAATGGTGCTTCTGATTTCGGAAATAAATTTGGTCAACCACTAATTACAGGTTCGATTTTGACTTTTGAACATGAGGAGGATGCACGAAAACTTGGCTTCGATAAAGTAATTATGATGGCAGGTGGAATTGGCTACGGAAAAGCCGATCAAGCCATTAAACAAAAACCATCTGTTGGCGACAAAGTGGTTATTCTTGGCGGTGAAAATTACAGAATCGGCATGGGTGGAGCAGCAGTTTCTTCGGCCGATACAGGTGCTTTTGGCTCAGGAATTGAGCTAAATGCAATACAGCGTTCAAACCCAGAAATGCAAAAACGTGCAGCCAACGCCATACGTGGTTTGGTAGAAAGTGACCATAATCCAATCGTTTCAATACATGACCATGGTGCAGGTGGACACCTAAACTGTTTGTCTGAATTAGTAGAAGAAACAGGAGGTTTAATTGATTTGGATAAATTACCAGTCGGCGACCCGACCCTTTCAGCCAAAGAAATCATAGGAAATGAGTCGCAAGAGCGAATGGGACTGGTAATTGGCGAAAAAGATTTAGGAATTTTAAAACGCATTACCGACCGTGAACGTTCGCCAATGTATGAAGTAGGTGATATTACAGGAAGTCATCGTTTTACTTTTGAATCCAAATCGACTGGAGCAAAACCTATGGATTTTGCGATTGAAGATATGTTTGGAAGTTCACCAAAATTCATCATGGATGATAAAACGACTGAAAGAAATTATTCAGATTTATCGTATGCTACCGAAAATATACCTTCTTATCTAGACCGAGTACTTCAGCTAGAAGCAGTTGCGTGTAAAGATTGGTTGACAAATAAAGTTGACCGATGCGTTGGCGGCAGAGTTGCAAAACAACAATGTGTCGGTTCTCTTCAACTTCCCTTAAATAATGTTGGAGTAATGGCACTTGACTTTAAAGGAAAAGAAGGAATCGCAACTACAATTGGTCATTCGCCAATTTCGGCATTAATTGATCCAATTGCCGCTTCACGAACTGCCATCGCAGAATCTTTATCAAATATTGTTTTCGCTCCTTTGAAAGATGGTTTAAAATCAGTTTCGCTTTCGGCAAACTGGATGTGGGCGTGTAAAAATGAAGGAGAAGATGCCCGTTTATACGAAGCAGTAAAAGCTTGTTCAGATTTTGCTATTGATCTTGGTATTAATATTCCAACTGGGAAAGATTCACTTTCGATGAAGCAAAAATATCCAAACGATGAAGTAATTGCTCCAGGAACGGTGATAATTTCGGCTGGTGGAAATTGTTCGGATATTACAAAAGTAGTTGAGCCTGTTTTGAAGCGAAACGGCGGAAATATTTATTATTTGAACCTTTCGCAAGATTCTTTTAAATTGGGCGGAAGTTCGTTTGGACAGATTTTGAATAAAATTGGAAAAGTAGTTCCAACAATTACAGATGCAGTATTTTTTAAAACTGCATTCAATGTTTTACAGGATTTAATAAAAGCCGATAAAATAAAAGCTGGACATGATGTTGGAAGTGGTGGCTTGATAACAACTTTACTTGAAATGTGTTTTGCAGACATAAATCTTGCGGCTGAATATGACCTAACTTCATTAAATGAAAAAGATTCGGTAAAAGCACTATTCAACGAAAATATCAGCATAGTTTTCCAAGCTGATGCAGAAGTTGAGGTTATTTTTGCTCAAAATAACATTGAAATTTTCAATATTGGAAAAGTCATTGATGGAACCATTATTACTTTAAAAAACAATAAAGATTTGTTTACATTTAACATTCATCAATTAAGAGATACATGGTACAGAACTTCCTTTTTACTCGATTCAAGACAAACTAAAAATGGTGTTTCACTTGAAAAATACAATAATTACAAAAATCAGCCATTAATTTATAATTTCCCTGTTAAATTTGATGGCAAGAAACCAGTAATTGATGCAAGCAAGCCAAGACCAAAGGCAGCCATTATTCGTGAAAAAGGCAGTAACTCGGAGCGAGAAATGGCCAATGCAATGTATTTGGCGGGTTTTGATGTAAAAGACGTCCACATGACTGATTTAATTTCTGGTCGTGAAACTCTTGAAGATATTCAATTTATTGGTGCAGTTGGTGGTTTTTCAAATTCTGATGTTTTAGGTTCGGCAAAAGGTTGGGCAGGAGCATTTTTATATAACGAAAAAGCAAATACTGCTCTCAAAAACTTCTTTATAAGACATGATACACTTTCAGTCGGAATTTGTAATGGTTGCCAGTTATTGATGGAATTAGAATTAATCAATCCTGAACACGAGGTACACGGAAAATTGCACCATAATACTTCAAATAAACACGAAAGCGTTTTCACTTCGGTAAAAGTTCAGAAAAACAACTCGGTAATGCTGTCAACTTTAGAAGGAGTAACTTTGGGAGTTTGGGTTTCACATGGCGAAGGAAAATTTATACTTCCATATACAGAAAATCGATATAATATTGTTGCAAAATACGGCTATGCCGAATATCCTGCAAATCCAAATGGCTCGGATTTTAATACTGCCATGATGTGTGATGCTACTGGTCGACACTTGGTGATGATGCCGCACATTGAGCGTTCGACATTTCCTTGGAATTGGGCAAATTATCCTGAACGTAAAAATGATGAAGTTTCACCATGGTTAGAGGCTTTCGTGAATGCTCGTAAGTGGGTTGAGGCAGTAAAATAAATTATAACATTTTTCTGTATTTTAACGCTGGTAGGGATCAAAAACCACTGCTAGCGTTTTTTATTTTATACGAACTGGGAAGTTCGCTCCACAGGTAAACAAAAAACCCCACGAAATATCATGGGGATTTGTGAACAAAATATTATTCGAAAAAAATCTTTATAATTAGACCGGTACTACGGTTGTTTTAACAGTTTTGATTATTCGTGCTGCAACTTTATAAGGATCGGCAGCCGAGTTAGGACGACGGTCTTCCAACCATCCTTTCCAGCCTTTTTGAACGGCTGCAATCGGAATACGGATTGAAGCACCACGATCTGAAACACCATAAGAGAATTTATCAATCGATTGTGTTTCGTGTTTACCTGTCAAACGTAAGTGATTATCAGCACCGTAAACTGCTATATGTTCTTTAATATATGGTGCAAATGCTTGACAAACTACGTCGTAATCTTCTTTTTTACCAGAAGTTCTCAATAATGTATTAGAGAAATTAGCATGCATACCCGAACCATTCCAATCTGTATCGCCCAATGGCTTACAGTGCCAGTTGATAGCTACGCCATATTTTTCACCAATTTTTTCTAATAAATAACGTCCAATCCACATTTCATCACCTGCTTGTTTTGCACCTTTAGCAAAACCTTGGAACTCCCACTGACCAGCGGCAACCTCAGCATTAATGCCTTCAACGTTAAGACCAGCTTGCAAACAAACCTCTAAATGTTCTTCAACAATATCACGACCAAAAGCGTTAGCTGCACCAACAGAACAATAGTATTGACCCTGTGGAGCTGGATATCCAGTTGCCGGAAAACCAAGTGGCTTATTTGTTTCTGGGTTCCACAAGAAATATTCTTGCTCAAAACCGAACCAAAAATCATTATCTTCATCATCAATAGTAGCACGACCATTAGACTCATGAGCCGTTCCATCAGCATTCAAAACTTCACACATTACCAAGAAACCTGCACCAATACGGGTTGGGTCTGGGCAAATGAAAACTGGCTTCAATAAACAATCAGACGAACCACCTTCTGCTTGTTGAGTTGATGAACCATCAAAAGACCACATATCGCAATCTTCTAATTTTCCACTAAAGTCTTTTTCAATTTTAGTTTTGCTACGAAGGCTTTGCGTTGGTTTATAACCATCAAGCCAAATGTATTCTAATTTTGCTACTGGAACATTTGCCATTGTTGTAATTTTTTAATGTATTGCGGTTATCATTTAAAGAATATGATACAAATATATGATACAAAAACAATATATTATTCTTCAAAAGGCAATTATTTTAGTCGAATATTCTAAATTCTTTATAAAGTACAACTTTTTGCAGGATTTGTTTGATTTTATTGTTTATCTAAGGTTGATTATAAACTAAAAATACAAAAAACAGGTAATTTTCCTGTAAATACCTATTCTATTTTAAACCTAATTTTTAATTATTTATAAGTTTATCAAATATTTACACTAAAATTTAAACCTATTTTTGAGAAAGTTATATTTTTTGAATATTAGATCATTTCATTCAAAGAATTAACATAAATCTGAAACAGTATTTAAGAAAGTAAAAGTCACAAGTTTTACAACCTGTGACTTTCATTTTAAATCTCTTCTTACTCATTTTTTTCTGCCCTCTTCTTCGGACAGCCCTTCGTTTGCTTTGGTTGTAGGTCTAAAACCCAAATAATCTTCAAAGTTAAAAAAAGCCATCAAAATTTTAATTTCCAATGGCTTCTAAGACTTTTACTTATCTAAATAATCTTGAAACATTCGCTGCATAAGTGCTTTACCATAGTCTTTATCTTTTTGAGAAATATTACCCCGACTTTGAATTATTTTTTGTCCAATATTATCAAAAACATAATCTTTTGACTGATTAACGTATCCAAAACCATTATTAAATGCGAAAAATGCCCATTGCTTTGTATTTACATCAAAAATATTTTTACTCCAATTATAGGCATAAGCATTTAAATTTACTTGTCGAAGAATGGTTGAAGCCAAATCAATTTGAGAATTAACATTTTTAATCTCAATACCTTTTATATCTAAAGCACCACCTAACCAAAGCATCGGAATCTTAAAATCATCAACTGTTTCCCTTGTTTCTGGAATTCGATGTCCGTGATCGGCAATAACAACAATTAATGTATTTTCCCACCAAGTTTGTTTTTGAGCTTCGGCAATAAAATTGCCAAAAGATTGGTCGGCATAGTACATGGCATTCATAAACTTACTTTCTGCATCTTCGCCTATAAATTTGGTTGTAATCGGAACTTCAAAGGGTTCATGACTACTCAGAGTCAATAAAGTTGAAAAGAATGGTTGATTAATTTTGGAATGATCATTCAAGAATTTTTTATAAACAGCTCCATCATGAGCCCCCCATTTCGAATTCCAATCTTTGGCATCGAAGTCTTGTTTACTAACAATTCGCTGAAAATCAGCCTCGTATAAATAAGATTTTATGTTGGCAAATTCAGTTTCGCCACCATAATAAAAAGCGGTTGAATAAGCATTATTCCCAAAGTCTTTGCTTAAAACTGGCAATTTGGCTGATTTATTTGGCTCAGTAATAATTGAGGCTGTCGGTTGAGCTGGATATCCACTTAATACTGCGGGTAAGCCTTTATCAGTACGGTCACCACTGGCATAAATATTAGAGAAATAAATTCCTTCCGACTTTAATGCGTTGAATTGCGGTGTAACGCTTTCTCCACCAATCCATTTTTCGGTGGCTTTTTTTGTAAAACTTTCCCAAATAATAAAAATGATATTCGGCTTTTTTATTTCTTTTTTTAGAACATATTTTGTCGAGTTTGAAGTCAAATAAAGTTCCTTTATAGTCTCAGATAAAGATTCCTTTGGCAAATAGGTAAATGGATTTACTTTATCATAAGTCCCATTAACGATTGAACTCATAAAATTCCATGGAGCATTAACTGCCGAGATATTTGCAAAATTATTTGAAGAGAAATAAACTGTACTTTGGTTCATTGGCGAAATACCCAAACTTCCCCTGATTGGCACAAATAGAGCCAACAAACAAATGACCGATATTGGAATAAATGGCAAATTTTCTGTGTGATTCCAGTTATCAATATTTCGCGTTATGATGCGATAAACTATATAAGAAGCAATAATTAGTAAAATTACAAAACTAATAAAAAGCTGAAATAAAGGTGATGAACTTACGGAAGCCCAAGCCTCATGAGGAGATTTTAGATAATATAGCGGCGTAGCATCAAGACGATAGCCCCATGTATTAAATACTTGTAAATCGATTACAACAATAAGAGTAATGAAGAAAACCGATACAAAAGTATAAGAGAATATCCAGTTTTCGAGGTGACTTTTTTTAATAAAATTTGATATACTTACCAATATAAATGGAATAACTGAAAGATAACCTGACATCGAAAAATCCATGCGTATTCCATTCCAGAAGATACCCCAAAACGTCTCAATCGTCAATAATTTAGTATCTTCTATATGGTAACTTAAAAAAATTACCCTCGCTGATAGGAAATATATCACCCAAAAGCAAAAATAAATTAGTAAAAATTGTAAGCGTTCTTTCATTTAGTTGTTTGATTTGCTTAATTTAGCCCAAATATAAGATAAGAAATCATATTTTGATATCATACAAATGAATTTATGATTATAAAACATTGATTATCAAATTCTTTCATGTTAATTTTTAAAATTAAATTCAATTATATATTCTTTTTAAAAATTAACATATTCCACCCCCAACAGTAATAATATTATTCGTAAACAATCAAAAAAATGGCAAGATTAAGATTTAAAGCAGTTGAAGAAGCTCAGAATAGGACTGCAACCAAAGTAGATATTCCAATAGGAAAAGTAACAGATTTTTACGGTTCTAATATTTTCAATGACGAAGTAATGCGTGCAATGCTCTCGCCAGAAGCCTATATGAAAGTCACCGTAGCCATTAAAAGTGGCGATAAAATCGACCGTGAAATTGCAGATGAAGTCGCTGCTGCCATGAAATCTTGGGCGGTTTCAAAAGGTGCAACTCATTATACACATTGGTTTCAACCATTAACGGGTGGTTCGGCCGAAAAACACGATGCTTTTTTTGACTTAAATTCAGATGGAAAAGCCGTTGAAAAATTTAAAGGAAGTGCCTTAACGCAGCAAGAACCAGATGCTTCATCATTTCCAAATGGAGGTATTAGAGCCACTTTTGAAGCCCGTGGCTATACTGCTTGGGATCCATCTTCGCCAGCATTTATTATGTATAACGAAGCTGGAACAGGTACACTTTGTATTCCTTCTATTTTCGTTTCTTATACAGGCGAACTTCTTGATTCAAAATCGCCTTTATTGAAATCGATTCATGCACTCGATAAGGCTGCTACCGAGGTGGCGATTATTTTTGACCGCCACGTTGAGAAAGTTTCGGCAACTCTTGGTGTTGAACAAGAATATTTTTTAGTTGATAAATCATTATTTAATGCTCGACCTGATTTAATGATGTCGGGGCGTACAGTTTTTGGGCATCCCCCAGCAAAAGGTCAACAACTTGATGATCATTATTTCGGATCAATTCCACCACGTGTAAATGCATTTATGGTTGATTTTGAATTTGAAGCTCTAAAACTCGGAATACCAGTACGTACGCGTCACAATGAAGTAGCTCCCGCTCAATTTGAAGTTGCTCCTACATTTGAAGAAGTAAATCTTGCTTGCGACCATAATATTTTGTTAATGGATTTGATGCGAAAAATTGCAAGAAAACATAATTTCGAGGTTCTTTTTCACGAAAAACCATTTGCAGGAATCAATGGAAGTGGTAAACACAATAACTGGTCTTTAGGAACTGATACAGGTGTTAACTTATTAAGCCCAAGTACGAAACCGAAGGAAAGTTTGCGTTTTGTCACTTTTCTGGTAAATGTCATAAAAGCTGTACATGATAATGCTGACTTGCTTCGTGCAAGTATCGCATCGGCCGGAAACGAACACCGTTTAGGAGCAAATGAAGCACCTCCAGCTATTATTTCTATTTTCTTAGGTACTCAAATGACAAAAGTTTTGAACGATCTAGAAAATAAAGAAATCGTATCTATCGAGAAAGGAGAAAATGCTTACATAAAACTTGGTTTAAATCGGATTCCTTCAATCTTGTTGGATAATACAGACCGGAATCGTACATCTCCATTTGCTTTTACAGGGAATAAGTTTGAATTTCGTGCGGTTGGTGGTTCAGCTAATTCTGCCCAACCAATGATGATTTTGAACACGATTGTAGCCAATCAGTTGGAAAAATTCAGAACAGATTATGATGTCGAAATGACTGACCACGAAGGAAAAAAAGAGGAGATAATTGTAAAAATCCTGAAAAGCTATATCAAAGAAAGTAAAAAGATATTATTTGAAGGAAATGGATATGGCAACGAATGGAAAGAAGAAGCAGCAAGTCGTGGCTTATCAAATATTACAAATACACCAGAAGCACTAAAAGCGTACCTTAAAAAAGATTTTATAGAAATTTTTGAACGTTTGGGAGTTTTAACCGAAAGAGAATTTCATGCAAGGTATGAAATTGAATTAGAAAACTATATCAAAAAAATTCAAATTGAATCTCGTCTAATAGGAGATTTGGCTATGAATCACGTAGTTTCAACAGCGTTAAAATATCAAACACGTTTAGTTCAAACGGCTAAGGCTTTAAAAGAAATGGAGTTGTTAATTGAAGCAGAACCAGTAATAAATATTATCAAAGAAATTTCCGAACGAGTTTCAATCATTTCAAGATTAGTTCATGATATGACCGAAGCTCGTAAACGAATTAACAACATTGATAATATCGAAGAACACGCCAAACTTTATGGGAACGAGGTAAAAGGTTTCTTTGAAGAAATAAGATACCACGTAGATA
This sequence comes from Emticicia agri, assembly GCA_945860265.1. GTDB lineage: Bacteria > Bacteroidota > Bacteroidia > Cytophagales > Spirosomataceae > Emticicia > Emticicia agri_A. The sequence continues at coordinate 18,565 of CAMAQF010000047.1, forward strand.
AACTGGAAATACTAATCGATGATGAAGATTGGCCATTAGTAAAATACCGGGAATTGTTGTATATTAGATAATAATCCCCAAAAGATATGATTTGCCATAAGTATAAATCAAAACACAGAATGTTTAATACTTTTCATCACAGAGACATACTTTGTGTATTTTTATTCTTGTTTTCAATAAACTTGATTGGACAAGTTAATGTAATTTTCGAAAATTTCCCAAAGGATGCTCAACTGATTCAAAGAGATAGTTTTAATAAAGCCAATGTTGCAATTTCGGGCAAAGTTTATACTGAAAATCAAACAGACATATCATTATTAGTATATAAAAACAAATCTCTTTTCTATTATAAAAAGCAAAAGCTACAATATGCATCTCAACCGTCAGCGGCAGCTTTTAGTATTTCTCCAATAATCAATGCTGAGTTATCCGATTATGATTTTATCCTTTATTCTTTTAAAAATAAAGATTCAGTTTTGGTCAAAGAAGCTCGTGAAATCGTTTGTGGAGACAACATCCTAATTTATGGCCAATCGAATGCTGTTGCTAATCCAAACGAAGAATTATCAAAGTTTGAAGCGGAATTTCGCTTTGGTAGGAGTACATATTCAGATTTTGATAATAATGCATTTATGTGGGTAATTACTAAGCAATGGAATTTTTGGAGTGCTGGCCTTTTGGGTTTGGAAATTCAAAAACAACTTATCGATAGGTATCAAATTCCAATAGGTATAATCAATGGAGCCGTCGGTAATAAAAACATAGATGAATTGAGTCTTAGAGATGAAATAAACCATGATAATCCCAGCAATATTTATGGGCGAATGCTAAGACGAGCCAAGGCATTTGGCTTAGATAAAACAGTAAAAATGATAGTATGGAGGCAAGGCGAAAGTGAGGCAATTGACCCATTTTATAAAAATGATTATGACATAAAATTTGATAAATTTCGTAAACAACTTTATGAAGATTATCCAGCTTTGAAAAAAATATACATCTATCAAAACAACATTTACTTTTTGGATAATAAATTTGCAGGTAATTTAAGGGATTATCAACGTACAATCAATAAGTTATACACTGATTGTGAAGTAATGACAACTTTTGGAACATCTACCTTTGATGGCCTACATTATAAATTAGAAGGTTATGTTGAAAATGGTGATAACATTGCCCGACTAATCGCCCGTGATTTTCATAAAAGTACAGACACTACCGAAATTACAGCCCCAAACATAAAATTAGCTTATTTTACGGTAAAAAAAGATAGTTTAATTTTAGAATTTGATAAAAACCAAAAGATAAGTTTTCCTAAGGATGAACCTAAAAAAGATATAAATCATCCATCTATTAATATCAAAGATTATATTTATACAGATGGGAAAGCTGGAAATATTGAAAGTGGTACGGGATATGAAAACTTAATAATACTTAAACTAAAAACTGCAAGCGATGCAAAAAAAGTTACTTATACGCCTGATAATTATTCAAAAGATTTTTTAGCCATACTACCAGGAATTACACAGATAAAAAATTCACGAGGCATTCAGGCACTTACCTTCAAAGATTTTGAATTTATTAACATAAATAATATTCAAGTTTCAAGTCTTACAAGCGAGTGGGATTCTTTATCTAATAAAAAAATTATATTAAAATGGCAAACACCTAAATACATTAACTACTTATATATCATAGAAAAAGCACAATTGCAATCAAATATTTTCTATGAAATTGGCACCACAAATGAAGGCGTATTTATAGATTATAACGTCAAAAAAGGTGTTCGATTTTACTATAGAATTCGGATAAAAGAAAATAACCTTTACTCTGCATACAGTAATGTGAGTGAAATTGCTTATCAATTATATCCTCAAAACCAAACAAATGAGATTGTCAAAGAAGATCAAATTCTTTATCCAAACCCTGTCATAAAGAACAACAATTTAAGTCTTTGGCCTATGTTTGATAAGCCGATTGTTCAAGTAAGAATCACGAATTTGGTTGGAAAAATTCTGTATGATAAACCAAATATAAACGAAAATATTATGATACCTACTAATGATTTCAGTCATGGGCTTTATATAATTGAATTAATTTTGGAGGATAATACAAAATTAATTAAGAAATTTATTGTTCATTAAATAATCAAAACAAGCCCTTTTGAATGTTCCTAAAATTTTTAATAAAACTTACTCTTTTTCTCAGTCCACTCATTTTTCTTGTAATTGGGTATTTAGTTACTGACCCTTTTAAGATTATGAGAACATACGAGGAATATCCCGATAATTTCGCCAAAAGCTTGAATCGTGACCGAATTTCGACACAGATTTTTCTAAATAATAATCAACAATACAACTATAAATCTTTTATTTTCGGCAGTTCTCGCTCAAGTGTTTTTTATGCCCGAGAATGGGGAAAACATATCAATGATGAAACCCCTTATCATTTTGATGCTTCTTGCGAAACGATTTCTGGAGTAGCTACAAAAATGAAATTTATAGAATCGAAGGGAAATAAAATCGAAAATGTGCTATTTGTTTTTGACCAAAGTTTGTTCAATTACGAACAAGATACTTTGGGGAGCGTATTTGTTCAAGATTATCGAGTAAGTGGCCTTGACTGGAGGAAATATCATACAATTTTCCTCAATACTTACTTCTCAAAAGGCTTTTTTCTGGCTTTTTATGACAATCTGATTACAGGAAATTTCAGTAATTATATGAAACAGTTTTTAGAGTTTAGAAAGATAAACTATACTCCCATTGTCAATGATTTTATTTTTACGAGTTATATTGAGCAGATAAAAAAAGATTCTGTTGCTTATTATAAGCAGCCAAATTTTTTCTACAAACGCACTTTTGAACAAAAAGCAACCATTCCAGCTATAAAAGCATACCAATTGAAGTATATAGCAATGATTAAAAAAAGTTTGATTAAAAATAAGACAAAATACAAAATAATTTTAGGTCCAACTTATAACCAACACAATTTTAATCAACAAGATTTGGATATTTTGATTAAGTATTTTGGAAAAGACCATATCTATGATTTTTCAGGAATAAATGAATATACAAATAACATAGCTAATTACTACGAAATCTATCATTTTAAACCTTCAGTTGCTAACGATATAATGAACAAGATTTATTCTATAAAGTGAGTTCTAAGTGGTCCACGGTCAATAGTCGACAGTCCACAAAAACACAAAACGCTTTATACCAGTTTTTCATAAAAAACAAATGTGGCGATTAAGTATACCCAAATGCTTAGTATATAATTAACTTCAAATTTCTTGACAATTGGTGCACATATATATGTCAAACAACGTTTTGCTTTCACTCGAAGAACCTTGAAGATATTATTTAGGATCAATGGAAATATTGGTAAAAAGCTTGTTATTTATGGTATTCATTCATAAAGTCACCTTTTGGCATAAATTCCAAATCATCGACTGGTTGATTGAAATAATAAACCCATGCATTATAGGTTTTGCCATCATTTTTGAGTTCAACCATAGCTTGTTTTCTAACATATTCAGAATGTGAAGGATCAATCGGATTATATTCTTCGTATCTATCCAAAAAACAAAAAAGTTCATCAGGTTCTTTAAGCATATAAAGTTCCCCCTTCACGCAATACTTCTCGCCTTTTCCACATGGCACAATACCTGGATAATAATCAACCATGTACATTTTACCATCCATTTTGGCTTTGCCCAAATATTCGGCATGCTTATTTACCCATGCGTGCGATTCACCATCACCGTAATCGCTCAAGAGCGTTCCATAAACAAAAAGATACTCATTCTCATTCATTGCCAAACTTTGAAATATTGCGAATATTTCCTAAAAATAATGCTCGTAAAAGTAATGTAGATTGGTTATCGCCCAAACTCGAAGCAATTTTAAGGTTTTTTTCGGCACTTTCAAAATCTCCGCCCCTAAATTCTAATTCACCGATAAATCTTATAACGTCAGCATTTTTTCCAAGAAACATTCTTGAAGCTTTTTTCAATTCAAAAAGTGTGGTTTTGTAGTCTTCAAGCATATAAAAACAATTAGCTTTTTGTAAATATGCTTCAGCAATAGAATTATCAATTCGTAAAGTTTTTTCAAAATCATTAAGTGCAGCTTCCCAATTTTCAAAGTAGTAATGGCATTTTGCTCGATAAAAATAAGCTGTTGCCGATTTGGGATATTCTTTAACAACATTATCAAAAAATCGAAAAGCTTTCAAGAATTCTTCTTGGTTGTACAAATTAATTCCTTCTTCAAAAAGAGCTTCATCCCTTTCTTGGTCAGAAATATCATTTCCCAGTCTGATTCGCAAATAGATGTAAATCAAAAACGGTATGCCAATGAGCATTACCTCCATTTTATTACAAATTTTTAAGTTCTTCTTTGGTCATTTTCGGCAAACTATTTACTATAATTTCGTAGGATTCGTTAATCCACTCACGTAAGAGGGCATCTTTCACACGCTCATTGGTCTTAACCATATTCCAATGCTGCTTATTCATATGAAAAGCTGGCAAAACTTCATCATACTCGGCTCTTAATTCTTCATTCTTTTCCGGAAAATTTTTCAGACTTATTCGCTCAAATTCAAAACCTGTAAGAGCAAACATCTTCCCCATTACTTTATAAACAAGCGTATCTGGACCAAAAGGTAATTCTTCGGTTACTCCTTTTTTTGATAAGCAATATTCTCTAAAATTCTCTAAATCCATTGAAAACTAACGAGTTGCACAACGTGTTACCATAATAATCAAGCAAAACAAAAACATCACAATTGATATTTTATTGATTCCGTGCATCATTTTTAAATTGAAACTATGAGGATATTTCCCTTCTTTATCCTTCTGAAAAATTCTGAAAAAATAAGCAAACACAGGCCCAACCGAAAAGAATTCTTTTATTTTATTTAGCATAGTGATATATTTTTATTTGTTTAACTGTCATATTATTTTTTTTCTTGAAACAGAAATTGAAATATTTCGTAAAAGTTATTGGGTATATTCAAACACTTCTTGCTCAAACCATCGACCATCTTCTTTAATTAACTCAATCAAATCATCAACCGCATTATCGGAATGAACTGATTTTTTCATCACGGTTTGTCCACGATAGAGAGCAATTTTATCTTTTCCAATACCTACATATCCATAATCTGCATCTGCCATTTCGCCTGGACCATTTACGATACATCCCATGATTCCAATTTTTACACCTTTCAAATGATCAGTGCGTTTTCTAATCATAGCTGTAGTTTCCTGCAAATCAAATAATGTTCTACCGCACGATGGACAACTGATGTATTCGGTTTTACTCATTCGAGTGCGAGCCGCCTGCAAAATTCCAAATGATGTACAGTTTACAGTTTTCAGTCGCTCCAATTTTTTTGTCTTATCATCTAAATTGGGTAAACCTACCATAATACCATCTCCAAAACCTTCAATCAAAACTCCACCGAAGTCTGTTGCAGCAAATAGTTGAAAATCGCTTTCAGAAATCGCATCATAATCTTTACTTAAAACTACAGGATTTTTAACTGAAAACTTCAAAATCTGAAAATAAAAGCTTCGAAGCTCAATCATTGCTGTGGAATCCTTGGCTTTTGCAAGAATCACAGTGTTTTTATACTCTTTGATATGCTCAACAAATGCTGGCGTGAGCTCGTCAAGACTTAGTTCTACAAAATTGATTGTTTGATGTAATTGTTTCGCTGGATTGAAAAACTCTTTAATTGTAAATAATGGAAATTTATTTTGCAAATCTGATTGTGACTGCCAAATTTCATAATCAAGAATCTCTTTCAAGCCATTTGGCAACATAAATGACACTGATTTTTTTCCAGAATAAATATAGTCAGCACCTAAATCGTTCATTCTCCACTTGTCGGGTAATGGCAAATAAAAATGACCAATTGGTTTCAAATCATCATGCGACTCAATATCAATTTTAGAGAAATCAGCAATAACTCTTGGGACATTCAATGCTCCAAAATTGCCAACTTCAAAAGTTTCTCTACGACTGTATGCGTAAGGATTAATTGGTGAAACTGTTGAGACTTCTGAATTATGAGAGCTGAATGCTGAAATATTTTTTTTTTCCTTTTCTCTTAAATCGGCACTTTTAGTGATTAATGAGCGAGCAACTGGTGCTTCAAATTCGGGGTCTTCGGTCAAACTTACACGAACGGTATCTCCTAATCCATCTTCCAAAAGTGTTCCGATTCCCATCGAAGATTTTATTCTGCCATCCTCACCTTCACCAGCTTCGGTAACACCCAAATGTAATGGATATGGTTTTAGTTTTTCTTCTTCCAATCTCTGCACTAAAAGTCGATATGCTTGAACCATGACTTGAGGGTTCGATGATTTCATCGAAATGACTATATTGAAATAGTTTTCGTGTTCACAAATACGTAAAAACTCTAAAGCAGATTCTACCATTCCGAGTGGCGTATCACCATATCGACTCAAAATACGATCTGAAAGAGAACCGTGATTCGTACCGATACGCATGGCAGTTCCGTATTCTTTACAAATTTTTATAAGTGGCAAAAAACGTTCTCTTATACGTTCAAGCTCAACTTGGTAACTATCTTCAGTATAATCAATTACTTCAAAACGTTTTTTATCAGCATAATTACCAGGGTTTATTCTTACTTTTTCTACAATTCGAGCAGCTAATTCGGCCGCATTTGGCGTAAAGTGAATATCAGCGACCAAAGGCGTATTATAACCTCTTTTACGAAGCTCGTTTTTTATATTTTCGAGATTCTGTGCTTCTTTTACGCTCGGTGCAGTAATTCGAACTAACTCACAACCGCTTTCAATCATACGTATTGTTTGCTCAACTGAACCTATGGTGTCCATTGTGTCAATAGTTGTCATTGATTGCACACGAATAGGATAATCAGAACCTAAATATAAATCACCAATTTTTACTTGGTTTGTGATTCTACGAGAATATTCACTTAGAGAATTACAGTATTTTTTTTGAGATGCTGCTAACATAAGTAATTAATGACGAATTGTTCGATTCAGGAATAAGTATTAGATAGATGGTCTTCTGTTCAATATGAGCATTCGAATTATTGAATAATTGTTTGCTCAGACTTAAACATTAAATGCAATTCTCAAAAAGACTATTATTGACTAAAAGATTTTTGCTTATTTTATTTACAAATTTAGCTGTGAATATAACTATTATAATGATAGAAAGGTTGAAAATTTATCAACTATTCTTTTTGTAGTCGGTTTTTGGTTATTTTTTGGTAATTTTACAAACTTTTTTGATAATTGAATGATTTCTATTGATAATAAATTACCCGTCATGGAGGCGTTTTATACCCTACAAGGCGAAGGTTTTCATGCGGGAAGAGCTGCTTATTTTATACGCTTGGGCGGCTGTGATGTTGGCTGTGTTTGGTGCGATGTAAAAGAATCGTGGGATGCTTCAATTCATCCACAATCAACAATTAAACAAATTGTAAAAGAAGCTAGCCAACATAAAGGAAGATTAGCTGTTATCACAGGCGGTGAACCGTTAATGTATAATTTAGATGAATTAACTATTGCTTTGAAAGAGGCTGGATTTCAGACAAATATCGAAACTTCGGCTGCTCATCCAATGTCGGGTCAATGGGACTGGGTTTGTTTTTCTCCTAAAAAATTTAAAGAAGCACACCCGAGTATTTTTGATCAAGCGAATGAACTTAAAGTAATAATACATAATAATTCAGACTTTAAGTTTGCAGAAAAATATGCTAAACTAGTAAACAAAAATTGTCAACTTTTGCTTCAACCGGAATGGAGTAAGAGAGAAATCATGCAACCTTTAATTGTAGAATATATTAAAGAAAATCCAGATTGGAGAATTAGTTTGCAGACACACAAATATTTAGAGATACCATGATTTTTGGGATGAGGCATATAATAATGAAGTGTTACGAATCAAAACCTACAAGTAAGAACGTATTAATTATACCTTCAAAACTCGCCATTGTTTAAAGCATAATTTTACCGTGCGTTGCTCTAATGATAGGTTTTAATAGAAATGGGATTTTATTTAAAGCTGAAATAGCTAAATTTGAATTAAATTCATCCCCAAAGAGTTTTTGAAGTTGTCGGCCTCGCCAAAGACGATTTTTAAAATTTCGATTCCACTCTTCAGTATAATTTCTTTCTAATTCATCTCTTCTTATCTTTTTTTGCAAGAAATCACTGATTAAATTAGAAGCAATGACTGCTGCTCGAATAGCAATTGACATTCCATTTCCTGCTAAAGGCGTTATAAGTCCTGCTGTATCACCTATCATCAAAATATTTTTATGAACAGCTGATTTTGGTGTAAAAACAATTTCATTGATTACCAGCGGGTGTTCAAAAAGAAATTCAGCATTTTGGAAAATATCAAGCAAAAATGGATTTTGGCACATAAACTCTTTTTCCATTTCACTTATTCCTCCACTTTGTTTAACATTTTTTCTATCCGCAAGATAACATAAACAATATTTATCGTCCTCAATAGCCGAAATTCCACAATAGCCCCCTTTGAAATTATGTAAGGCAATCAAATCCTTCGGGAAATTATATTTTATATGGTATTTCACTCCTACAAAGGCTTGTGTTTGTGCAGGAAATTTACGAACAAGAGATTTATCAAGTTTAGCTCTTTTTCCATAGGAGCCAATTACAACCTTAGCCTCAAAAGTTTGATTTGTATTTGTCTCTACAAAAAATGTTTCGTTGATTTTTTGTATGTCATCAACATTTGTATTGAGCAAAAAAGTTACTCCCAAGCTTTTAGCTATTTTAAATAATTCATTGTCAAGCGTGTATCTACTTATGCCAAAACCACCCATTTGTAAAAACGTTTCGAGACTTTTCCCTTTAATAGAAGTTAGCTGAAACCGATTTATGCTCGTTGCACCCAAATAGTCCAAGTCTAAACCGATTCCTTTCAGAAAGGGTTTTACTTCATTTGAAACATATTCGCCACAAACTTTATTGAATGGATAATTGTATTTCTCAATTAAAAGTACTTTGTAGTGATTTTTTGCAAGTTGAATTGAAGCAATTAAACCACCAAGACCACCACCAATAATTATAACATCATGACCCATAATTTATTTTTTATAACGAAGTGTGAGGGCATTTTTGCCTATTATTTTTCCAAGCTCCTCGCCTTCTTCTATTCCATCTCTAAAATGAATTCCTCCATAAACTCTCGACATACTACATTCTTTCGCAGCCGTCCAAAACGAGGTAAAAGTCTTTGGTGGGCCAACAAAATATTTTGAATAATCCACAAAACTTACATTGTCGCCGATTTTTGAGGTAAGCACTGTTGCCATTGTAGAAGTTTGGGCAGAATGCCCAGACGGGAATTCGGGAAATGGTGGAGTAAGTAAAGCAGGTTCCCACTGATTATCAATGTATTTCTTGATGTAGGCAATCGGACGAATTAAATTATGCAAATATTTCAATCTCCATGTGACAATAAATGCATCATTAATGGCAATCGCTAAATTGCTGTAAAGTTCAGTTGCACTTGACAAGTCAATGGGTCTTTGCTTCAAAACTTGCGTCAGAATCGAAATAGAATGCCCAGGGGCAGTATAGGTAAAGGTAGCTGCATCATCCCAAAAATTAGCAATTTGCAATTTCTCACTATTAGGAACCACTTGCTTAGAAATATCGTATACTTCTTTTGCCATTTTATAAAAAGGTGAATTTTGATAAATAGAAAATTCAACCTTAGGTTTTATATCAATTTCCTCTTGATTTTTAGCAATAAATGTACGATTCTCACCCCATTTTGGGTGAAGCGGGCCTGTATTTTCCAAATCGGCTACCCGATTAATTTCAAAACATGATTGACAAATCGGTAATTTATAACCCATGTTGTAAGTACGTAAAAAAGATTGATGTCCGCCGTCATTCTTTGAATATTCATAAATCCAAAAGGCAATTTTTGCACCATATAGTTTTGATTTTTTCATTGCATCGGGCGAAAGCTGTTTAGTAAAATGGGCGTTTACAGAGTCGTTAAGTGCATATACCTTTTCCATCCAAATATAAGGTGCTGAGATAAAAAGTTTATCTACTAACTTAAAAACTGCCGAATTGAGAGCAACGGCAGAATTAAAAATTCGTCCATCTATATTTAAACTATCCGGTCTGTGAAATTCTTGTAATTGGTCAGACAACGAAATATTACTCAAATTAGCAGGCAAAATTGCTTCATAAGCTGCTAAATTTATGTATGCAAAGTTTCGTGATGCAACATTTGGGCTATAACCTTGGGTTTGTTCAACTAATTCAAAAATCAATTCATGCCATTTTACTAGTAAATCAGAATTTGTAAAATCGTAAACTCTCATTGGTTCAACTTTGTTTGGGGTTGGATTACCATTTTGTGTACCATCAATTTTTAAATCCTCCTTTAATTCACCTGCATTTATTGCTTTTTCAGTTTTTATAACTTTTTCGGATGAAACTTTTTGTTTTTCCTTTGTTTCAGGTGAAACTAACTTAGAAGTAGTTTTTTTTACAGACGTTGTGGGAGACTGTGCTTGGCAAAATGAGATACTTAAAATTATTAAAAATATGCTTAGTTTTTTATACATCTTTAATTCCGTAATTTAGTTTAGCTAAAGTTTTAAATTTAAAAATCATCAATTTAAGACAATTATTATCTACAAATTTAATTTATTTTTTCACTTAAAAAAAATCAACGTAATTTAGTGGCACAAAAACATTATCGTTAATAAAATGCCAGAAAAAAAACTTTTCCTGTTGGATGCAATGGCTCTTATTTATAGAGCTCATTTTGCCTTTATCAAAGCCCCTCGAATTACCTCAACTGGCCTAAATACAAGTTGTGTATTTGGTTTTGCTAATGCTATTTTGGAAGTAATCCAAAAAGAAAAACCAACGCATATTGGTGTAGCATTCGACTTACCAGGTGGAACATTTAGAAATGAATGGTTTCCAGATTACAAAGCCAATCGACAAGAACAACCTGAAGATATTTCGATTGCAATACCTTATGTTAAAAAATTGGTTGAGGCAATGGACATTCCATTATTGATGCTTGCTGGTTACGAAGCTGATGATGTTATTGGAACAATTGCTAAGAAAGCAGCCCAACACGATTTTGTGGTTTTTATGATGACACCCGATAAAGATTACGGGCAGTTGGTCGAAGAGCATATATATATGTATAAACCTGCAATTTTTGGCAAAGAAGCAGAAAAGCTTGGGGTGAAGGAAATTTGTGAAAAATGGGGAATTGAGAAACCCGAACAAGTAATTGATTTACTTGGTCTGATGGGCGATTCTGTTGATAATATCCCAGGTGTGCCTGGAGTTGGCGAAAAAACAGCTGCCAAATTAATAGCCTCGTATGGCTCCGTTGAGGGTCTTTACGAAAATGTCGACAAGTTGACTGGAAAATTAGCCGAAGCTATCAAAAACAATAAAGAACAGGCATTTTTATCAAAAAAATTGGCTCGAATTGAATTGGATGTTCCAATTTATTTTGATGAAGAATTCTTGAAAATTAGTTCTACAAAGCCAGAACTCATGTCTCCTTTATTGGATGAATTGGAATTCCGAACACTTCGTAAAAAATTATTACCAAACGAATCGCAAGAATCAAATACAAAAACATCAACAACAAATGTTTCCTCAAATACAACTCCAATCGTTAATTCCTTAAAAGCAAAATCAGGCACACAGATTTCGATGTTTGAAGCGATGTCGGCACCATCACCTCCTGAAACATTAGCTTCATCAAATACCAGTCAAACTCCATTTGAAGAAGAGGAAGAATTACAATTTAGACAAAGTTCGGTCAAAGATACAATTCTCAATAAAGTCCATGAGTACCATTTAATGGATACTCCTGCCCTACGCAAAAATTTAATTCAGTATTTGAGTTATCAAGATGAATTTTGTTTTGACTCAGAAACAACTTCGATTGATGCCGTTGAAGCCGAAATAGTTGGACTTTCGTTTGCCTATTACGCTGGCGAAGCATTCTACGTACCGATTCCAAGTGACCAAGCTGAGGCTCAATCAATAATGAATGAGTTTAAAGAAGTATTTGAAAATGAGTCGATTAGGAAAATAGGGCAAAATATAAAATATGACTTAATGGTTTTAAAGAACTATGGTATAGTGCTAAAAGGTCGAATGTTTGATACAATGTTGGCTCATTATATAATCGAGCCCGAACAACGCCACGGCATGGATTATTTGGCGAATGTTTACCTCAACTATGACCCTGTTTCTATTGAAACACTTATTGGTAAGCGGAGTGCCGCCCAAGGAAAATCTCAAGGAAGTATGCGAAATGTGGCCATTGAGAAAATTAAAGAATATGCAGCCGAAGATGCTGATGTTACCTTACAATTAAAGCAAATTCTAGAACCAAAACTGGCCGATTCTCAACAACAAAAACTACTCGAAAATGTAGAGATGCCGTTGGTGAATGTTTTGGCAAATATGGAAATGGAAGGTGTGAGAATAGATATGAATGCCTTGCACGAAATGTCGAGCGTGCTTGAAACTGATGTAAAACAAATCCAATCTGATATTTTCATACTGGCCGGACAAGAATTTAATGTAGCTTCTCCAAAACAGCTCGGCGAAATTCTTTTCGATAAACTAAAGCTTGATAGCAAAGCCAAAAAAACCAAAACTGGACAATACGCAACGGGTGAAGATATACTTTCAAAACTCGAAAACGAACACGAAATTGTGCGTAAAATACTGGATTTTAGAGAATTAGTGAAATTGAAAAATACTTATGTTGATGCACTTCCATCGTTGGTATCAAAGAAGACTGGACGTATTCATACTTCTTATAATCAGGCGGTGGCAGCAACTGGGCGTTTGAGTTCAACAAATCCAAACTTGCAAAATATTCCGATTCGAACACCGCGAGGACGAGAGATCAGAAAAGCATTTGTGCCACGCAATGAAGAATATGTCATTCTTTCAGCCGATTATTCACAAATCGAACTCCGTATCATGGCAGCATTTAGTGGTGATGAAAGTATGCTCGAAGCCTTCAATCAAGGCATTGACATTCACTCAACAACGGCCTCAAAAGTCTTTAAAGTAGCTCTTGCTGATGTCACCTCAGATATGCGTAGAAAAGCTAAAATGGTCAATTTTGGTATTATATATGGCATTTCTGCCTTTGGTTTGTCACAAAGACTAAATATCCCTCGTGGTGAAGCCAAAGAAATAATTGATGCTTATTGGGTAGAATTTCCAAAAATAAGACAATTTATGGACGATACTATAAATAAAGCTCGTGAAATGAAGTTTGTCGAAACTATTTTGGGTCGTCGCAGATATTTGCGGGATATTAATTCACAAAATATGACCGACCGAGGTTTTGCCGAACGAAATGCAATCAACGCTCCGATTCAAGGCTCGGCTGCTGATATGATAAAAATTGCAATGATAAATATTCATAATTTCATGGAGCAAGAAAATCTCAAATCACGCATGATTTTACAAGTGCATGACGAACTTGTATTTGATGCACACCGCTCAGAAGTTGATTTTTTGAAAACAAAAGTTGATGAATTGATGTGTTCAGCCATTCCAATGTCTGTAAAAATGGAAACAGGAATAGGTTTTTGAGAAAATTGGTTGGAAGCACATTGATAAATATCGGAAATTTGTCTTGCTTTTATGGACAAATTTCCGATATATTTGTATATAAATAAAAGACTTATGACAGCTATTCAAAAAAAACCTCAAAGCAATTATATGCT
>CAMAQF010000048.1 GCA_945860265.1 Emticicia agri
TAGCTGCTACTAATGGAACATTATCTACAATAGCCGATACCAAGCCAATGATCAGAATAATTAAATCTTGATTACCAATAGTATCGTTCATGCTCACTGCCAAACTTTGCAAAAGCCCAGTTGATTCTAAACAACCAATGGCCAATAAGATGCCCAAGAAAAACAAAATACTGCTCGAATCTATCTTGCTCAAAGCATGCGATGCCGTGAAAGGTTGGCGATCTTCTTCGTCTTTTTTGCTGTGCAAAATTTCGCCAACAACCCAAACAATTCCTAAGCCAAGCATCATACCCATATAAGGTGGTAAATGCGTAACAGTCTTGAAAATCGGTACAAAAAGTAGTGTTCCAAGTCCGACAAAAAACATGGTATTACGTTCTTTGGTGCTTGTCTCTATGAAATCATTTTCTTCAATTGCTTGATTATCAATTACTTGTCCTCTCATTGTATAACTTAAACACAATAGTGGAATAACCAACGAAACTAAACTCGGAATAAATAAACTTTGCATAATATTGGTTGCTGAAATTTGTCCGCCAATCCAAAGCATGGTGGTTGTTACGTCACCAATCGGAGACCACGCTCCGCCCGCATTGGCTGCAATGATTACGATTCCTGCAAAAAACTTTCGTTGGTCAGTATCTGAAATGATTTTTCGTAACAAAGAAACCATCACGATTGCGGTAGTAAGATTATCAAGAACTGCTGAAAGAAAAAATGCCAATAAACCGATTGTCCAGAGCAAAGTGACTGATTTTTTGCTTGAAATTTGGTCTGTAATTATCTTAAAACCTTGGTGAGCATCAATCAGCTCAACGATTGTCATTGCTCCGAGCAAGAAAAAAAGAATTTCGGCAATTGATGCCAAATGATGCGAAAGGTTTTCTTGAATTACATGGCTTTCAGCCCCTCTCATAGCATAGACCGTCCAGCAAATTGTACCAACCAGTAGGGCAGACGCCGTTTTATTGATTTTTATTGGGTGTTCAAAGGCAATAGCTGCATAGCCAATGATAAATATAATTGAGATGAGCATGATTTAACTAATATTTTGAGACAATAAAAGTACAAATAAATAAAGGATTTAACATTTGTATTTATTGGTAAAGTTGCTCGTGATTAGTTGCTGCCTTAAAATACCCACTTCCGACAGGTAAAAAGACTGATTTTTAAAATGGTTATATTGTAAGAATTTAATTATTAGTTTTCATGAAAAATAAACATTAAAATCCTATTTTAGTGAAACAAAATTTGATATAGTTTTAGGTATAAACTCAAGTATAGACTCAAAGAAGGGCTAGTGGTCTAACTGTGATTTTGGCCAAATAAAAAGGTATTTTTAGTTAATTTAGATATTTGAATTTAATTCTTACTTTTGAGTTTGTTTTTTTCAAATCAAGAAAAACACGAGTAATTTAAAGACGCAACTAATGCTAATATTTCATCTATATACTCGTCAACAGTCGACTCAAAATCAATAAATAGCAAAATGAATATAACTATCATAGGAGCCTCGGCTGGAATTGGCCTAGAAACAGTAAAACGAGGATTAAATAGAAATCATTCGATAACGACCCTTTCTCGATCTGAAATTGGAATAGAGGAGAAAAAATCCTTAAAAATGGTACTTGGTGATGCAACTAATAAATCTGACCTATTAAATTCGATTCAAAACGCAGATGCTCTAATTGTAACATTAGGAACTGGCAAGAATATGAAAACTACTAGCCTATTTTCAGATTTTGCAAAGTTAATTGTCGAAATACATAAGGAGAAAAAAATAGATACCCCATTTATTTTTGTTACAGGATTTGTAGCAGGAGAAAGCAAAAATTATGTTTCTTGGTTAGTAAAGATCTTTTTAAAATACTTTTTAAAAGACGTTTATGCTGACAAAGCTAAAATGGAAGAAATTATCACTAATTCAGATCTGAATTGGACAGTTGTGAGGCCAGGAAGGCTATTTGACAAGGAATTGACAGAAAAATACCGTGTTGAAAACAAATTATTTAAAGGAATTAATATAGGCGGAATTAATAGAGCAGACGTAGCAGACTTTTTAAGAAAACAGGCAGAAAAACAAACTGAATAAAAAAAATACATCACTATTTCTGCAAAATAGACTCGGCTGAACATTTGTACCTTCTATTTGCATTTGCACTAAATTTTAATTTTTATTCTTCTAATTCCCCAACAACACTAAGCCTTTTTCGTTGACAGCAATATAAAAAGACCGAAAAAATAATATAACACCATATCAGTTCAGTTCCAACAATCTCTCCCAGAGGAACGGAGGAGATGGTATTGGTCCTTGCTTTTGAAGTTAAACAATACTACCCAAAAAATCAAAGAATACCCATATAAGGGCATGAATAATTTTGAAATCAATTTTTAAGATAAAATAATGATTTAGGCCATTGATAATATTCGTTGTGAATCAGGCGAAGTTTCTGACTCAAACTCAAAATGTGTGCTTATTGAAAAGTAAATCAAGATAAAATTAGAATAAGCGTATTTCGTTTTGTGACGAAATAGACTTTTTTTTCTGTCAGCCTAAATGTCTTATCAATAATTTACAAGACCTCATCAAGCCCTGTTACCATTCATTCAAAAAAATAATTGAGCAGATGAAAGTATTTGTCTATTTTTGCTCAACACTTATTTTATTTCATAAATAAACCAATAGTAAAATGAACAAATTAACCCCTTTTGCAAGATTTCTGATAATGCTTGTAATACTTGGTGCAATCTTTTTTGGTGGAAAATATGTCCTCGAAAATACATCTTGGGGCAAAAATATGCTTTCCAAAAGTACGACTGAGCAAACCGATGCCGATACAAAAGCTCCTGAAGAAGGCCCAGCTTCGGAAGCATTAAGTACTTCGAGTTCGTCCTCCTCAAGTTCGAGTGATACAGAGGCTACTTCTGGCGGAGGGGCGAGTTTTAGTTATGTAGCACCAGAGCCTATCAACGGAAAACTGAAAGGTGTAGTTGAGCTGGGTGCGAGTGGTTTCAACTCTTTTATTGTAAGAATTGATAAAGATAAAAACTGGAAGCTTGAAAAAGCAGAATTTGGGAATAGCTTAGTAACAGAAAATATGGCAACTGATGAAGACATTCGTGCAGGTTTAAAGCAATATATCGGCAAAATGCTTGATTTTGGCGTCAGTGGCCGTGATATTCACTTTGTGGTGAGTTCGGGTGCTGTAAAAGCTGATATTACACAAAAAATCATCAAGAACTTGAAGGCTTTGAATTATTTCGTAAATACGGTTTCAGCTCAACAAGAAGGTGCTTTAGCCTTGAAATGTGTATTGCCAAAAGACTTTGAAGAAGAGGCTTTTGTAACAGACATCGGTTCAGGAAATACGAAAATTTCGTGGATTAAAAGCGGCGGAGTGTCGGCGGTTGAGACTTACGGAGCTAAATATTTTCAAGATGGCACTGACGATGGCAAAGTATATGGCGAAGTAAAAGCTAAATGTGCAGGAATTCCGAGTATGCAACGCAAAACTTGCTTTATAATTGGTGGGGCTCCGTTTTCGATGGCAAAACAAGTAAGAAACGGTAAAGAACGCTATACAATCTTGAAAGCACCAAAAGATTATAAAATGGATGATGCCAAAGGAAAAGCAGGTATAAATATCTATAAAGCTATCAAAGATGCCACTGGTTGTGAGCAATTTGTGTTCGACTGGGACGCTAACTTTACAATTGGTTTCTTATTGAATTTGCCTTAAAGTTTTTAATACATTTTGACCTAAGAAAGTCCTCCGAAACATTATATTTGGAGGACTTTTTGTTTGCAAAAAAAAGTTTTTTTCGATATTTCCGCAAGTTTTATTTAATTTTCACATCTATATTAATTAATTAAGAAAACCAACTTATTTGGACGAAAAACAATTCATTACTGATTTGCAGAAAGGCTCGCAAAGTGCTTTCCGCCACCTCGTTGATACATTTCAAAACAAGGTGTTTAATACGGTATTGTCTATTGTGCACAACGATGAAGAAGCCGAAGATATATCTCAGGAAGTTTTTATTGAGATTTTTGAGTCAGTGGGTAAATTTAAGGGAGAAGCAAAGCTTTCAACATGGATTTATCGAATAGCGACCAATAAAGCCATAGAGCATCATCGCCGAAAGAAAGCCAGTAAACGCTTTGCATTTCTGACGAGTCTTTTTGGTGAAAACGATGAAATTGTGCATCATCCAGCTGATTTTGAGCACCCTGGGATTTTACTTGAAAACAAAGAACGAGCAAAATTATTATTTAAACATATTAACCAATTGACTGATAATCAGAAGGTTGCTTTTACACTTTGTAATATAGAAGGACTAAATTATCAAGAAATATCAGATGTGATGCAACTGTCTATGTCGTCGGTTGAGTCATTATTATTCAGAGCAAAAACAAATCTCCGAAAAACATTAAAAGAGTTTTATGTGAACCAAATTATATAAGGTCATGAAAAATCAAGAAGAAATTGAACGCCAAATAGATGAAACCGTTGGAGCATTAGAAGGAATAGAACGAGCTGAACCTCGACCATTTTTTTATACTCGATTAGAGGCCAAAATGGATATTTCTGGAATGCAACAATGCTATGCAATAATACCAAAGTTTATGGCACGGTCAACTTTTGTGTGGTCGTTTTTAGCTTTAGTTGTATTGCTGAATGTTGGGGTTGTGCTTCGATTCAGCCAAAAAACAGTTTCAGAACCGCAAAATGCCAGTTCGTTTGCAAAAGAATATGGATTAAATACGCTCGATTCAAATTTATAATACCATGAAAGATAATTACAAATACAACATACTTTGGACAGCTTTAGGTGTGCTTTTGTTACTGAATGTTGGGTTGTTAGTTTGGATTAGTTTTTTCTCAAATAAACTTCCCGATCAACCCAAACGATTATATTTAGAAACAGAGTTGAAGTTTGATGAAAAGCAAGCCGAAACTTACCGAAACCTACGCCAAGATCATGCCCAAAAAATGCGTAGTTTGCGTGAAAATGTAAAAGAAATGAAAAAGGCTTTCTATGCTGATTTAGGTAAACCTATTTTAGAAGATTCATTGAAGGCAAGAACAAAAAAAATAGAGAGTAAGATGGCCGAGGCAGATGTAATTACGTTTCGCCATTTTCATCAAATTCGCCAAATGTGTACACCCGCTCAGCAAAAGCATTTTGATGAGGTAATTCTCGATTTAATTCGTTCTATCGAACGTCCAGGCTCTCAAGGCGGACCACACCAAGGAGGTCCACCGCCAAGAGACGGTCGCCCACCGTTGGATAATATGCCTCCACCGCCTGTCAGATAATATTTATGAAAATAATTTGCTAAATACTTGTCGAAACCATTTGGTGAAAAAAATACCGCAAGTTTTAGAAATAAAATGCATCTATTTAATTAATTTCAAAAAAACATTGACCAATAAATTATTCTATGGACTGAACTTTACGAGAAAAAACACTTTCAACTAGTTAATGTTTCACTTTAAAAATCAAGTACAATGAAAAATTCAGTCATGTTTTTTGCAGTTCTAGTTTCCAATGTCATGCTTTTGGTTTCAGCATGTGGTAATGAGTCGAACTTATCACCAAGTACAACATCGAGCCTCCCAACCACTAATTCGACTACCTCATCAACCGGTTCGAGTTCGACAACCACAACAACCGCCAATGCACTTACTTCGCTCGAAATTTTTAAGAAAGTTTATGGAGCAACGGAAGTCTATATCGAAGGGAATTACGCAATTATCAAAGCAAATGGTTTGCCAGACCATAAAAGTCCTTATTATAAAGATACTCAGTGGGCAACCGCAAAGTATGAAGCTTACAACGGAGCGAATAATAAGTTTGCTTTAAATCCTAATAGAATTGTTTCACAAAGTTATGTTTTTAAGATTCCAATAAATCCAGCAAAAGCTTCAAATTCAAGTGCAACACCAGCTGGGCCGATTGGTATATCTCTTAATGGTGTTCCGTTTTATAATCAATATGCAGCCATGAATGCTCCTTTAACCAACGAAGCAAACGGTTTTGACCAATATAAAGGACATCCACAGCAACAAGGTCAATATCACTACCATGTTGAGCCAACTTACCTTACTGATCAAAAGGGGAAAGATGCACTTTTGGGTTTTTTGTTAGATGGGTTTCCTGTTTATGGGCCACTCGAAAAAGGTAAAACTGTAACCAATAGCGATTTAGATGGCTATCACGGACACTCGCACGCCACAACCGAATACCCAAACGGTATTTATCATTATCACATCACTGACGCAGATCCTTACATCAATGGCAATGGTTTTTATGGCACGGCAGGCACTGTTTCTAAGTAGTATTTTCCTATTGATAGCTGCTTGTAAGCAAGCAACTAAAATAAATACTCCGGAGATAAAATTCGAAGCGAATTATGAGGCTTTTTCGCATAATCAAGGGGTATTACTTTACGAAAATAAACCTTTTTCGGGTGTTCAGTATCTACTTTTTACTAATCAAGATACCGCAAAAGCTTCGACTTATATAGCAGGAAAGGAGCAGGGGTGGAGTAAAATTTGGTACGAGGATGGTCGATTAGCCGAAGAACGCTATTACGAAAAAGGTAAAAAGGAAAATATACACCGTGCATGGTGGCCTGATGGAAAACTTCGTTTTGAGTATCATTTTAAAAACGATGAACATCACGGCCAGCAAATAGATTGGTTTCCGAACGGAAAAATCGCTGAAATATTTCATTACATAAATGGGCACGAAGAAGGTCAGCAACAAATGTGGTTTGAGGATGGCTCTCTTAAAGCCAATTATGTCATAAAAAAAGGTCGCCGATTTGGCTTGCCAGGTGTAAAAAACTGTATTTCAGTGGTTGAAAACAATACTTTTCGAGCAAAAAAATGATATTTAAAATTATAAATAATACTCCCCCTTTAAGTGGGGCAGGGAGATGTAAATATATTTGTATTCTTTTTCTGGCATTGAGTGCTTGCCAACCCAAAGAGCAAACTCAAATAGAAAACTTACCTTATTACAATACAGCTGAATTTACACCAAAATGGTACACAAAAAAACAACTTGATACACTAAAATTGCATAAAATTGCTGATTTTAGTTTTATTGACCAAGATGGTAAAAAAGTATCAAGCGGTAGCGTTAGAGGTAAAATTTATGTGGCAAATTTTTTCTTTACCATTTGTCCGAGTATTTGTCCAACTATGACACAAAATTTATTGGTTGTACAGCATACATTTAAAAATGATGCTGATATTTTGATGCTTTCGCATTCAGTTATGCCTACTACCGATATCGTAGCTCAACTGAAAAAATACGCCAATCGCTGGAAAATTGATTCTCAGCGATGGCATTTACTCTCTGGCGAAAAAGAAAAAATTTATGAATTAGCTCGTCAATCGTATTTTGCCGAAAAAGAAATTGGTTTACAGAAAGACAAAAATGAGTTTCTTCACACTGAAAATGCTTTTTTGATTGATAAAAACGGCTACATTCGTGGGGTTTACAACGCTACATTAGCACTCGATGTCGAAAATTTGGTGAAAGATATTAAAGTTTTACAGGCAGAACTCTAAAAAATCATAACTTTGTTAGCAAAACAGGGCAATATCTTTAGCCCTTCAACAAACTAACGCTATATGAAAAAAACTATCCTAACTGCAGTATTTCTTGCCTGCACAAGCCTTTTTTTACAAGCACAAAACAATTTACTGCTTCGTCAGCCAGCCATCAATAAAGATGGGTCGCTAGTGGCATTTTCGTTTCAAGGCGATATTTGGACTGTGCCAAGTTCGGGTGGAAAAGCTTCTCGCTTAACTATCCATGAAGCCTATGAAGGCAATCCAGTTTTTAGTCCAGACGGCACTCAAATTGCATTTTCGGGAGCAAGATTCGGTAATAACGATATTTTTGTAATGCCAACCGAAGGCGGAATGCCTAAACGCCTAACTTTCCATTCAGGCTCAGATAATATTTCAAGTTGGACACAAGCTGATAAGATTGTATTTTCTACAAACCGAGAGTTTAAGCAAATCGAACGCCCTAACGAAGTTTACGCAATCAGCCCAAAAGGAGGTACTGAGTATCGTATTTTAGATGCTGTTGGGTTCGACCCCATCTATTCACCAGATGGCCGATACATTGCTTTTGTGCGTGGTGATATTAATCCGATTGCTCGCCAAGGCTATAAAGGAAGTTCTAATCGTGACCTTTGGCTCTATGACACTCAAAACAAAACTTTTCAAAAATTACCAGGTTTTGAGACAAACGATGTTCTTCCACAATGGTTTGGTAGCAATACTTTATATTTTTTGAGCAGTAATGAAGGTGCTTATAATATTTATCGACTAAATATCGCTACTAATGGCAAGTTTTCTGATAAACCTGAAAAACTAACGAGTTTTAAAGACGAATCAATAAGAGCTTTTAGTGTTTCAACCGACGGAAAAACAATAGTTTTTGATAAAGATATGAATCTTTATACGCTTAAAACCAGCGGAGGTTCGGCTCAAAAACTTAACATACAAATTAGTGCCGACGAACGGCTAGATGCTACCGAACTAAAAACATTTACGTCAGGAGCAAATCAATACGCAGTTTCGCCCAATGGCAAATTGTTGGCTTTTTCTATTCGTGGAGAAATCTTTTTGAAAGAAGCAGATAAAGAAAAATCAAGAAGCATAAATGTTTCCGAGCATCCATTTCGTGATGTCGAGCCAACTTGGTTGAATGATTCTACGCTTCTTTTTAGTAGCGATAGAGCCAACGGAAATTTTGATATTTACATGTTTCGTTCGTCCGATTCAACTCAACGAAATATTTTCAAATCGCTCAAACACGAACTTGTGCAAATTACCAAAAATCCGAATGATGAAACCTGTTTGAATGTTTCGTCAGATGGTAAAAAAATTGCTTATGTGCGTGGACGTGGCACTTTTGTAGTAGCTGATATTATGGCTGATGGGAAATTATCTAATGAAAAAATATTGAATGAGAGTTGGGCATCACCTCGCGGTATCGTGTGGAGTCCTGATAATAAATGGTTAGCTTATTCGATCGAAGATTTATATTTCAACGAAGAAGTTTTTATTCACGCCGCTGATAATTCTTCAAAACCGGTCAATGTATCAATGCACCCACGAGGCGATGGTCGCCCATTTTGGAGTGCTGACGGCTCAAAATTAGGTTTTATTTCTGAGCGAAGCGTAGGCCGTAGTGGCGATGTTTGGTTTGCGTGGCTCAAAAAAGAAGATTGGGAAAAAGAAAGCCAAGATTGGCAAGAGCGTGAAACACCAGCCGAAGCTGCACCAGCAAAACCAAATGATAAAAAAGATAAAACTCCGAAGCCAATTAAAATTGATTTCGATAAAATCTATGAGCGTGTAGTGCAAGTAACCAACTTTTCTGGTGATGAAGGTGACCTTATTATCTCGAAAGATGGAGAAACTTTCTTTTACACAACAAATAGCAGCAATGCCAAAGGCCGCGACTTATTTAGTATAAAGTGGGACGGAAAAGATTTGAAGGAAATCACTAAGGGAGGCTCAAATCCGAGCGGAGTTTCGATAGATAAAGACGGCAAATATTTATATTACAGCCGTCAAGGGGCTTTGGCTCGTATCGATATAAAATCGAGTGTTTCGGAAAATTTGCCTTTCGTTTCAAAAATGAAAGTTGATTATAACGCCGAACGTACGCAAGTTTTTGAAGAAGCATGGCGTACTATCCGTGATGGTTTCTATGACCCTAAATTCCATGGAAATGATTGGGCGAAATTGCATGATAAATACAAAGAACGTTGTGTAAATGCCAGCACGAGCAATGATTTTAGAGATATGTTTAACCTCTTGTTAGGCGAACTTAACTCAAGCCACACAGGGCTAACCGTAAGCGACCGTGCCGAAACACAACGTGAAGCAACAGGGCTTTTAGGTGCAGAAATTATGCCTGTGAGTGGTGGTGTAAAAATTAGTCATATTGTGCCAGAAACTCCAGCAGATAAAGAAAAAAGTAAGCTCAATGAAGGTGATGTAATTACTGCCGTTAATGGTGAGGTTATAGCTGAAAATGCTAATTTTCACGAATTATTGAATGGTTTGGTGAATGAAAAAGTTTTATTAACTGTAAAAGCAGCTGACGGAAAAACGCGTGAAGTAGCTTTGCGACTTACGGCCAATATTTCTAATAATTTATATAATGAGTGGGTAGAAAACCGCAAGAAATTGGTGGAAAAATACTCAAATGGCCGTTTAGGGTATATTCATATCAAAGGCATGGATTTTCCGAGTTTTGAGGTGGTTGAGCGTGAATTTGCAGCGGCGGGCTACGGAAAAGAAGGTTTATTGATTGATGTTCGTTACAATGGTGGTGGCTCAACAGCCGATTATTTAATGACGATTCTGAACTACAAACAACACGCCTACACAATTCCGAGAGGAGCGAGCAATGATTTGGAGAAAGATAAATTGAAGTTTAAAGATTATTATCCAACGGGCGAACGCTTAGTCTATGCCGCTTGGACAAAACCCTCTATTGCTCTGTGTAATGAAGGGAGTTATTCAAACGCAGAAATCTTCTCTCACGCTTATAAAACGCTTGGAATTGGCAAACTCGTTGGTGTTCCAACCAACGGTTCGGTAATTTCTACTGGAGGAAAGAGTCTAATGGACGGTTCGTTTGTTCGTTTGCCATTTCGTGGATGGTTTACAAAAGCAACCGATAAAAATCAAGAATTTGGGCCAGCCGTACCAGATATTATCGTAGAAAACCAACCAGATTGGATTGCCAAAGGCACTGACGACCAACTCAAAGCAGCCGTCGATGAGCTCTTGAAAGAGATAAATGCTAAGAAATAATTTTTTTAAACGTCGGCATTAGAAATTTTGCCGACGTTTTTTTTATTGGGAATTTTGTCGTAAACCTTAAAAGTCAGATGAGTGTGGTTTGGCTAAATGTTCAAAATTGACTCAGTGAGTTCGGCTTTCTCTAAACGCATCTTCACAATGCCGTTTTGAAAATGGCTGAAAAAATTACAGAATTAAATTTCTGACAAGCTGGAAGTGCACTAACACTATTACTAATAATTCTGATTTTTAGGGAATAAAAAAAACCGTAGTTGCTTAATTATCAGCATATTACGGTTTTTTTTAATACTTAGAGTACCCGGAGCCGGAGTCGAACCGGCACGAGTGTAACCTCATTGGTGTTTGAGACCAACGCGTCTACCAATTCCGCCATCCGGGCAAATCTCTTTGGGTTTGCAAAGGTAGAATTTAAATCTTCTAATCCAAAATACAGCCTAAGAAATTTTAAAAATATTTTAATCTTTTGGGCTTTTAGCCAGGTAATCAACAACTTATATTTTAAACAATAATTGAATTGCAGAACCAACTCAAATCTGTGCCCAATGGATTATTGTCTGTTGACTAAAAAAACTATATTCTAATGATCTCTGCACCAATCGCATTCAAACGTTTGTCGATGTCTTGGTAACCACGGTCAATTTGTTCGATATTATCAATTGTACTTATGCCATCGGCCGAAAGTGCTGCAATCAACAACGAAACCCCTGCACGAATATCAGGTGATGTCATTCTGATTCCACGCAAATTATGCTCACGGTTCAATCCAATAACGTTGGCACGGTGTGGGTCGCACAAAATGATTTGGGCACCCATTTCAATCAATTTATCAACAAAGAATAAGCGGCTTTCAAACATTTTTTGGTGAATCAATACCGCACCTTTGGCTTGAATAGCAGTTACCAAAATAATTGAAATCAAATCGGGTGTAAATCCTGGCCATGGAGCATCATAAATCGTCAGAATAGAGCCATCAATCAATGAACTGATTTGGTAGTTAGTCTGAGCAGGAATATGAATATCATCGCCACGGAATTCCATTTTTATACCCAATTTCTTGAATACATCAGGAATAATACCGAGTTCTGGAATCTGACAATTTTTAATAGTAATCTCTGATTGGGTCATCGCTGCCAAACCTATGAAGCTACCAATCTCAATCATGTCAGGCAGCATCGTATGCTCGCAACCACCCAATTCGCTCACACCTTCAATTGTGAGTAAGTTTGAGCCAACACCGCTGATTTTTGCTCCCATACGGTTGAGCATTTTACATAACTGTTGTAGATACGGCTCACATGCGGCGTTATAAATGGTTGTTGTACCTTCGGCCATTGCAGCTGCCATCAAAACGTTGGCCGTTCCTGTTACCGAAATTTCGTCCATCCAAACATAAGCACCTTTAAGCTTTGATCCATCAACTGTATAGAAAGCATCATTTGGGTCGTAGATAAATTCTGCACCAAGTTTTTGAAAACCAGTGAAATGCGTATCCAAAGGACGACGACCAATTTTATCTCCGCCTGGGCGTGGAGCTTTTCCTTTGCCAAAACGTGCCAACATTGGCCCTAAAAGCATGATTGAGCCACGCAATGAAGATGCTTTTTCTTTATATTCTTCGGTTTCAAAGTAAGAAAAATTCACTTCATCGGCTTGAAAACGATAAGAACCTTCGCCAATTTTACTACGACGAACGCCCATATCTTCGAGCAATTCCATGAGTTTGTTTACATCACGAATATTCGGAATATTATGAATCGTTACGGGTTCTTTGGTCATCAAAACTGCACATACAATCTGTAATGCTTCGTTTTTTGCTCCTTGAGGAATAATCTCACCTTTAAGTTTTAATCCTCCTGTAATTTTAAAAGATGCCATTTTTTTTGAATGTAGAATTAAGAATTGAGAATTAAGAATGAAAAACCTCAAAGAAAAAATGCCAAATACAGATACGTATCCACAATTCTTAATTCTACATTCTTAATTCTCAATTGTGCCTAAGCACCTATCTCGGTCTGCGATTATTATTATTTTTATTATTGCTATTAATATTTCTGTCGTTGCGGTCATTGCTCGGCTTATAACCTACGCTTCCGAAATTCTTATTTCGGTCGTTTCTATCTCCTGTAGCACGATTACGGTCACGGCTATCACGTTCGCCACTACGATTATCTCTGAACTGGTAGTTATTATTTCCGCTTTGAGATTGGTTTTGTTGTGTACGTTGGCGATTACTACTTCCATCTCTCGGCGAAGATTCCATCAAACCATCACGACGAAGGTCGTCGATTTCATGTTGAAGTTTAAAACCAGATAATTCTAGAATCTGCTGTAAACAATCAGCCGTTTCGATAGTGTCTTTGTTCCAAACTTGAAAAAAGCTCTTCATCAATCGCACCATGTAGGAAATAAACGCTTTGCGTTCATCGTATTCTTGTGTAATCATGGCTTTCACAACCAATAATTCCAAATTTCGCCCATACAAACGGTGCTTTAGTTGATGCTGATTGTAAGGAACGGTCATTGGTTTTTTACCCAAAATCTCTTTTGGTGGTGGCGGAAAAGGACTATCAACATCCAAATCAAAATTGGCAATAACGTAAAGGTCATCCCAAAGTTTTTTTGAATAGTCAATTCCCTCACGCATATTTGGGTGTATCTGACGCATCAACTCAATCAAAATATGGGCATATTTTGTGCGTTGGTCACGTTCGGGCAGACTCACGATGTAGTCTGTTAATTTCTGAATATTACTTCCGTATTCTTTCACAGGATAAAATGAATGAGTGAAGCGGAACGCCGCCCGTTTTGAATGAGTGAATTTTAACTCAAAACTCCTTATCTAAATTTTTACTTTTAGAGAAAATTTCTAAAATCTAAATGCACTTTAGCAAAAGTAACAAAAAATAATCTTTGGGTTAAATTTTTCTCTAATTTTGAGCAAAATTTTCTAAAAAGTATTTCGATGCACTTCAAAAAAGCTATTTTTTGCTTAATAATCTACGCTTTCCTAAGTGGATGCAGTAAAAAAGCTACCCAAAAGATAGCTACAAAACCTGCTAGCCCAAAGCGTGAATTCCGTGGGGTTTGGGTAGCAACGGTTGATAATATCGACTGGCCATCTCGTAAAGGTCTTAGTTCTGAAACGCAACAACAAGAATTTAAAACTATACTCGATAAACAAAAAAGCTACGGTATGAACGCCGTAATGGTGCAAGTTCGTGCCGCTGCTGATGCTTTTTATGCTCGTGGAAAAGAACCTTGGTCTGAATGGCTTTCGGGCGAACAAGGAAAAGCACCCGAGCCTTATTACGATCCAATGGTCTTTATGATTCATGAAACCCACCAACGAGGTTTGGAATTTCATGCGTGGCTCAATATGAATCGTGGCGTGCACAAGGCATCAAAAAGCATTATGGACGAACATATAACGAAAACTAAACCAGAATGGTTTTTGACTTATGGCAGCTATAAATTATTCAATTTGGGTATTCCAGAAGTTCGAAATTATATAACGGATGTGGTGGTGACAATTGTACGTAACTATGATATTGATGGTATTCATTTCGATGATTATTTTTATCCTTACACCGAGCCAAATCAGAAACTTCGTGATGAAGATACTTTCAAAAAATATAGCAATGGCTTCAAAAATATTAAGGATTGGCGAAGAAATAATATAGATTTGTTTGTAAAAAACGTCAGTGAGGCCATTAATCGTGAAAAACCAAAGGTAAAATTTGGCATTAGTCCATCGGCAGTGTGGCGAAATGATTCAACTGACCCAATTGGTTCGGCCACGCTAGGTGGACAACCTTCGTACGATAATCTTTATGCCGATACCCGCAAATGGGCAAAAGAAGGCTGGCTCGATTATATCACACCGCAGATTTATTTTAGTTTTGAGTTTGAAAAAGTTCCCTATAAAGTAATGACTGATTGGTGGACAAAAAACTCTTTTGGTCGCCATCTTTATATCGGGCATGGTGTATATCGAGTAAAGACTGGTAGTAAAGAAATTGGTTGGAATAAAGCCAGTCAGATTCCTGGTCAGATTCGCTATAATCGCACAAAATCTCAGATTTCTGGCAGCATCTTCTTTAGCTCCAAACAACTGATTAATAATGAGTTATCGGTCAACGATTCTTTAAAAAAACTCTATTATTATCCAGCATTAATGCCCACAATGCCATGGAAAGATAAGATTCCACCGAATGCTCCACAAAATGTAAAGATTCGTAAAATTGCGGATTTGGGCGTAGCTGTTACTTGGGAAGTACCTGCAACTCCACCCAAAGATGGCGACGAAGTAAGTGCATTTGTGGTTTATCGTTTTGAAGAAAACGAGCAAATAAACCTCGAAAATCCTGCGAGAATTTTACAGATTGTCAGAAACGAAGGCATTTTGAGTTGCACCGATAAAACCTTTAATCAAGAGAAAAACTATGTATATGTAGTTACAGCTCTTGACCGTTTGCAGAATGAAAGTGTGATGAGTAATGTGGTTAAGTTGAAATGATTTTCGGGTCCTCGACCGCACTGGAGTCCCAGTCCGCTCGGACACCGAAAAATTCAAATGGCTTTGCTCGGATAAAGAAAATTATTAGCTATTTTGAAAGGACTACAAAAGTCCAAAAGACTGCTTTCAGACACTTAAAGTAATGCAGATTGCAAAGCTTTAGTTGGTGCTAGATTAGAGTCGAAGGCCTATCTAAGGCTTTCTCGTACTCCAATAGCTTGCCAAAAGTGAACCGTTGGTATTCATAATTGGCCCAAAAAGTGCTGGGGCGATGCCCACCGTTGCGAGTTTTCCCATTGCTTTAGCCAAACCTGATGCTAAACCTGCGTTTTGTAAACCAACTTCAATGGCAACTGTTCGGCAATCTTGCTCGGGTAATTTGAATAATCTTGCACCCCAATAACCTAAAATAAAACCACCGATATTATGTAAAAAAGTGGCAAAAACTAAAGCCAAACCAACGGTTTGTAATGATTTTTGACCTGCTGCCGTAATAATCACGATAATTAAAGCAATACCTGCCATTGAAATGATTGGTAGAACTTTTTGCAACCATTCGCCTCTTCCTCTAAGTAATTTTGTAAGTAAAAAACCAATTCCAACTGGCACGATTATCATCTTGGAAATATCAAGTGTCATACTCCAAAAATCAATTTCAATGAATTGACCACCGAGCATTTTCATCAAAAAAGGAGTCAAAATTGGAGCGAGAAGCGTTGCAAATGAGGTGATGGTAATTGACAGGGCAACGTTGGCTTTGGCGATGTATGACATCACATTAGAAGCCAAACCGCTTGGCGAGCAACCAACTAATATAACTCCAGCGGCGATTTCGGGTGGAAAATTAAAACTTTTGGCGATAGCAAAACCCAAAAATGGCATGATTGTAAACTGACAAACAAGCCCCACTATAACGGCTTTTGGCATTTTTATTACTCCAAGAAAATCATTATAAGTCATTGTTGTTCCCATACCAAACATAATTATTTGTAGCAACGGAATAATCAATTCTTTGAGTTGAAAACCATTGATTTCGGTAAAATATTGCGGAAAGAAATACGCAACAGTAGCCGCTATGACGATAAAAAACGTATAAGTATAATTTTTCATGGAAATTTATAGGGTTGAAATACGGTTCGAAGATAAAAAAATTATGGTTTATTCTCACAAAATCTTATAAATCCATACTCGCCAGTTGGTATCTTCTACTTTTGAAAGCAATTTTAAATGCTCTGATGGGTGTTTAACTTCAATTGCTGATAAAATATAACCGCACTTCAATAGTTTCAATTTATCAAAATTGTAATCTAACTTTTCGGTGCAACACTTTTGTTTTTTCAAAATGCCATCACCAGAAATAACGGCTTCATTATCAAATAAATAGCATCTGCTCCCCCAATGCTCAAAATAGTTTTTGATGAATTTATTTTGGTTCAGTTCAGGTTGAATAATTGCTTGAATTTGATGTTTGTATGCCAGTGAGTACAGTACCGCATAACCATCAATCGTCGGAATTTCGTTATACTGTGCAATAGCAGGATGAAGACCAACCATTCCTACTCTTTTATTTGGATTTTTATCTTGTTTCAATACAGTTTTTACTTTTGAAAAAAGGTCTTCAGCATAAAATTCTCGGTATGAAACATATTCTCGCCCGTGAATGGTTTTCTTGATATAATCTTCTACTAATTGATTTGAGAATAGAACGATTACAACCTGAATAGTAGCTAGTGCGATTGCTATTTTGATGGATAATTCTCTGATTATCAGCATAAAAACACCAAACCAAAGTATTGGGTAAAGCGAGTAAAAGCGGTCAAGTTGAATAGCCTTTAAAATTGGCAAGTTATCTTTCAGCGTCTCAAAACCTGCGAAATTCCAGAAACCGTCAATTACTGCAATAATTCCAAGAATAATGAGACAAAGGACTACCGTAAAAAGTTTTTTTTGTTTGAGAAAACCATAAATCAAATAGGAAAATACAAGCGGTAAAATCAAATAAGTATGAAAAGATGGGAAGTGATTTTGCCCACCCAAGAAAGAGTTTTTGGCGGCAATTAGGCATTCTGCAAACGTATTTCCTTGCATAAATTCAACTCGATGTGGTATAAATCCCGCAGGCGTTCCGATTTTAAGAATATCTAAAAATAGGCGATAATCGACTAAAGTATAACCAACCGTGAGAATAAAAAGCGATAAAATACCTGCACCATAAGCCACTTTGCGTTCTTTTTTAAGAAAATTCAGTCCTAAATATCCGACCATCAAAACCATCATAAACAGGCCTGAAAGAATTAATGAGGAGTAAAAAGGGAATAATAAAAATATAATCCAGTCAATTGCCGAATTGTGTTTTTTTAAGATTCTATCAAAACTCCAAAAAAGTAACGGTTGTCCAGCTGAACTCAGTCCACCTGAAAACCAAAAGGGCAATAAAGCAAAGCCTAAAGCCACGAAAGGAGCTATTTTAGGAGAAAGTTTGAGAGTATTTTTTGTAAATAAATATGTACCGACAAAAGCTACTAAACTCATTAAAATCACATTGAGGTTGTAGGCAACAATTGGCTTAAACCATACAAATAACCACGCAATTAGACTCCATTCCGAGCCAAAAGCAATACGTGGGGCTCGCATGACGGTTTCGTTGGGCGTATATGAACTCGCAAAAAGCAAATGCTGGTCGGCCAATGATTTGTACCAAGCAATGTTTGCTTCCAAATTATCATGTACTCTGATTGAAGCATCTTCGCCTAAAAAAGCAATAAAAGCGAAGAATATCAGAAGTAGTAAAAAGCTGATAATGAATGATTTATTAAAAAAAAGAGGCATAAATTTTTAGGTTATTTATTCATTGCCGTCCCTTTTAACTGACGGATAAAAATTAGTAATCATATCGGCTTTAGCCAAAATATTTACCTAATTGAAAATTTGGAGAAAGATACAGATTAAGTATTTACAACAAAAATAGCATATAATCTTAACCAATATCAATTATAAAACTCAATAATCTTATCAATAATCAACTGTTGGTCTGCTTCAGTTAGTTCATAAAACAAAGGCAAACGCACCAAGCAGTTAGAATAATATCCGCTAACAGGCAACGAAACATCACCAGCTTTTTCTTTATAAAATGGACTGCTATGCAATGAAATATAATGAAAAACTGCGTAGATTTTGTTTTCTTTCAAGAAACCAATCAAGGCATCACGTTGCTCAATCGAATCGGTGAGCAAATAAAACATGTGTGCGTTATTGGTGGCGTAGCTTGCAACTACAGGTAATTTCAATTTGCCAGATTGCTCTAAAATCGAAAACGATTTGTAATATTTTTCCCAAATCTGCTTACGTTTTGATTGTATTTTTTCAAGATTTTCAAGTTGTGCAAATAAGTATGCAGCCACCACTTCCGAAGGTAAAAACGATGATCCAATATCTACCCAATTATATTTATCGACTTCGCCACGCCAAAAAGCCGAGCGATTTGTTCCTTTCTCCCAAATAATTTCAGCACGTTTCTCGAAACGTTCATCGTTGACAACCAACATTCCGCCTTCACCCGAAATAATATTTTTTGTTTCGTGAAAACTGAAGGCCGACAAATGCCCTATACTTCCCAACGGACGACCTTTATAAAATGAATCAACAGCTTGGGCAGCATCTTCGATTATATATAGATTATTGGCTTCGGCAATCTCCATAATTTTATCCATATCGCACGAAATTCCAGCATAATGTACAACTACTATTGCCTTGGTTTTTGGCGTGATTAAGGCCAAAAGTTTATCAGCGTCAAGATTCGGATTCTCGGCAGAACTATCGGCAAATACAATTTTGGCTCCACGCAATACAAAAGCATTAGCCGTAGAAACAAATGTATAAGATGGTACAATTACCTCATCGCCCACTTGAATATCGCACAAAATAGCGGCCATTTCAAGGGCATCAGTACAAGATGTAGTGAGTAAACAACGACGAAAACCGTACTTTTCTTCAAAAAAATGCTGACATTTTTTCGTAAAAGCACCATTTCCAGAGATTTTCCCCGACTGCACGGCCTCTCCGATGTATTGTAGTTCTTTGCCTGAAAGATAGGGTTTATTGAAAGGAATCACGATCGTATATGTAGGACAGGTTTGCAACCTGTCAATGTTAAATTATTTCTATGTTTACAGATAATACAGTTCAAGTATTTGAAAAGTTTGCAACCTGTCAATGTTAAATTATTTCAAACAATATTCTTGTTCTATTAAGCGACAAGATTGGAGCTAACTCCGTAACAATCCTTTCCTATTTTTTTGTCAAAACTACCGCACAACTTGCACCAAATGTAATTTTTGATTTTCTCAGTTGAGCTAATTCCCAATAGTGAATTTTATTAAATATCGACGTTGCAAGTTTTGATGGAGTATGATTATCATATTCGGCATCGAGTGTATTTTTGCGTGTTTTACCAAAAAAATTGGCCAAACGGAATGGTATTGCACGTAAAATACCCATAAAGGGTGGTATATATGAGAAAATATAACTGCCATAAGTATATTCAAGTTCACAATCTTTGGCGAGTTTTTCAAACATTTCGAGGTTATAACGTCGGTAATGTCCGCTTTCGTCATCAACTTCCGACCAAAGCCATTGATGAGCAGGTACGCTAATATAAATATGCGAACCTGGCGGTAAATATTGAGCAAGTACAGTTAAGAATGCTTTATGGTCCTCGATGTGTTCGATTACATCAAAAAGTCCGACTCCATCAATTTGTTTTTCTGCAAACGGAAATTCTTGGAAAAATATATTATAGGCGTCTTTTACGCCTCTTTTCTTGGCATTTAGACATCCCGCATATCCCGGTTCAATCAAAAATATTTGTTTTTCTGGGTATTTTTCCGACAAGAATTTCACTTGAAAACCATTTCCTCCACCCACATCGGCAAAGTTTTTAGCAAATTTGAAGCGTTGCGTAAGCGTCAGAATCACATCGTTTCGGTGTTTAAACCAAAAACTATTATCTTCCACAGCGAAGCAATAATTGTTTCCCTCTTCGGGATACGACATTTTTTCAGCATGAGACGCACGCCAAATATCATTTTTATCAAGCACTAATGATGCTGTTTTCACTTCTTCAGAAACACCCATTATTCAAACAATTTAATTTTATTGCAAATATTGTCTATTTTGATGATTAACTTTGCAAATTGCACACCAATTATTTTAGTCCACAAATAAAAAAAATGAAAAGATATATAGGATTTAATAGCTATACTAATAATTTTATAAAATTATACATTTAAAAAATTTTCAATGAATGTTATAAAAAAACAAGCTTTTCTAGGTACAATTTTCTCTTATGGAGGGGTGATGATTGGTTTTATTACGCAGTTCTTTCTAATTGGAAACTATCTTGAACCCGCTCAAAATGGAATTATGGCAGTTTTACTTTCCTACATGTATGTGCTGGTTCAACTTTCGTCTTTGGGTTTCAATGCCGCAGGTAGTCGTTTTTTTCCACATTTCAGAAATGCTAAAAACGGCCATAATGGTTATCTTTTTTTAGGGCTTTCGGTCGGAATTGTTGGTTTTATAATTACTACTATCGGCTTAGTTTTGCTCAAAAATACGATCATCCAAAACGAAGAAAACTTTACGCTTTTTGCAGACAATTTCTACTTTTTATTGCCCCTTACATTCGCTACGCTTCTTTTCAATTTACTTGATAATTACGCCAAAAACCTTTATGATACCGTCACAGGGACCTTTTTAGCTCAGTTTTTGCAAAGATTACTTCAATTAGTGGCTATTTTATTTATTGTATTTCAAATTGTTGATTTTCAGCAGTTTATGTACCTATGGGTGTTTTCGGTATCTTTTTATGTAGTGCCGATGCTCTGGAAAGCGAGCAAACTCGAAGGATTTTCGCTAAAACCAAATTTTTCGGTGATGACACCCGCTTTTAATAAAGAATTTGGTTTTTATAGTTTCTTGACAATTCTGACTGGCTTTTCGTCGATGGTAATTTTATATATAGATAAAATCATGTTGGCAGGAATTACGACTTTTTCAGAAACTGGAATTTATAACACAGCATCGTTTTTTGGAAGTGTAATGGGAATGTCGCTTTTGGCAGTCAATAAAGCTGCCCAACCGCTCATCGCCGATTCGTTTGCAAAAAATGATTTAGAGAATATTTCTAAAATTTATAAGAAAAGTTGCACTACGGCTTTGATTGTCGGTTGCTGGATTTTTCTAGGAATTTATCTCAACATTGATAATCTTTTTCTTTTCCTAAAACCCGAATATTCGGCAGGCAAAATGGTAGTAATCATTATCTGTCTTGGCAAACTTTTCGATTTGGCAACTGGACTAAACGGCACGATTCTGACGCTATCAAAATACTATATTTATGACACTTACATCATGGTTGGCTTGATTATCATAACGGTTTCACTCAACTATTTTTTGATACCGATTTATGGCATGAATGGTGCAGCTATTGCTTTTGCTTTTGCAACAGTTTATTATAATTTAGCCCGTTTTTTAGTGGTTTTATTCAAACTCAGAATGCAACCTTTATCTTTTGATTTGGTAAAAATCATCATCGTTTCGTGTATTATTGGTCTGATTATTAGCTATTTACCTAATATTAGCGGAAATAAACTAATGACGACAATTGATATGGGGTATCGCTCAATAATTTTAACATTCATTTACGGTAGCATAATTTATTGGAGCAATATCTCGCCAGAATTGAACGGTGCAATGGAGAATTTATGGCTGAAAGTAACTAAGTTTTTCTGATAAAACATTGAAAAAACGTGGTACAACTCAAAGATTTGCCACGTTTCGTTCGTTATTGAAAACATTACTTTTTGGCCAAAGTATAAATTTTCCCACTGCTATAGTTCAAGATATAAATCTCGCCATTGGCATCTTGCCCAAAAGCTGAAACAGCACCGACATTCGTAATTAACTCATTTTTTGTGACGGTTTTTCCATCATAAGTCAAAACCCAGATTCTTCCGCTTATGTAATCTCCACAGAAATATTTCCCCACTAAATCAGCAAATTTCTTGCCTCTGTAAACAACTCCGCCTGTTACCGAACGTCCTTCAGCACCATTTATATAACTCCAAACTGGAGCAATCAAATCGGCTCGTGAGCAATCACCTGAATAACAATCATTACCTTCTTTCACTTTCCAACCGTAATTTCCACCTTTCGTAATAATATCAATCTCCTCTACTTTATTTTGTCCAACATCGCCAGTCCACAAATCCTTCGTAACTGAATCGAAGCTAAAACGCCACGGATTTCTTAGTCCAAACGCAAAAATCTCTTCACTAAAACCCTGTGTATTAGCAGTATATGGATTGTCTTTTGGAATACCATAATTTCCTTTATTAGTCGTATTTACATCAATTCTAAGCATTTTTCCTAGAAGACTAGCTCGGTTTTGAGCGTAATTCTGTGGGTCGCCACTACTACCACCGTCGCCAGTTGCTATGTATAAAAAGCCATCCCCACCAAAGGAAATTTGCCCACCCTTATGATTAGTATAAGGTTGATCAAAAGTCAATAAAATGGCTTCGCTACTCGGGTCAGCAGTTTGACCATTAGCTTTAAATCGCGAAATTACTGTCTGACGACGTGGCGAATTTCGGGTATAATTCACAAAGAAAAGACCGTTATTCTTAAAATCTGGGTGAAAAGCCAAACCCAACAAACCCATTTCTCCGCCTGAAGAAACA
This sequence comes from Emticicia agri, assembly GCA_945860265.1. GTDB lineage: Bacteria > Bacteroidota > Bacteroidia > Cytophagales > Spirosomataceae > Emticicia > Emticicia agri_A. The sequence continues at coordinate 23,133 of CAMAQF010000048.1, forward strand.
CGACCCATAAGATCTAAAAATACCGATTTTGTTTCAGCGTTGGCGTTATTTTCAAAAGTTTGAATTACACCTCTTTGCTCAACTACAAACAATCGGTTTGAGCCATCGTTGGCAAGAGTAAAATCAACAGGAGAATTAAAAGATAACTTTGGAAAGGCCTCGACGGCCTGATAAGAAACAGATACTGAAGGAACGACCACTACTATTGGTGAAGTTGTGGGAGAATCATCCGCTTCTTTACAGCTGATAGTCAAAAAAGAAATAAAACTATAAAAGCCAATGATAACAAACGTTTTTTTCATTATAAAAATTTATTTATTAACTCAATAACGAAAAAATACATTTGTATGTTTTATTAAACAATAGAATAAAACTTACTAAAAGTTAATAAATCTTGTAGATTTTCCGTAAAAAATCTTATAATTTGCAATCAATTAATCAACGTTTTTATTTTGTCTTGAAAATTCTACTTATCAATACCGACGATGCCATGGGTGGAGCAGCTATTGCTTGCCTGCGTTTATTGGCTATTTTGGAGCAAACCGAAGGCATTGAAGTAACAATGTTGGTACAAGAAAAAAAACGAGATAATCCAAACGTCAAAGCAATTGCCAAAACTTGGCTACAAAAAAAACTGGCTTTTGAACGTTTCGTAAGAGAGCGATTATATTTCAATTTTCAAGAAAAAAACAAGGAAATCAGGTTTGCATTTTCACCTGCTAATTCAGGTATTGATATTTCAGAGCATCCGCTAGTGCAAGAGGCAGAAATTATTCATTTGCATTGGATTAATTTTGGGTTTTTATCATTAAAATCACTTGAAAAACTTTTTGCACTTAATAAACCAATCGTCTGGACACTGCACGATATGTGGGCATTTACGGGTGGATGTCACCATAGTGGCGACTGCGAAAACTACGAAGATTCTTGCGGGAATTGTGTTCAATATCTCAAAAATCCATCACCGACTGATTTGTCGAATAAAGTTTGGCAGCGGAAAAATGCAATTCTCGACCATTCCATTCGACTTCGCTCAAAACACAACATTACAATAGTTGGATGTAGTCATTGGTTAAGTAATCGGGCAAAAAATAGTAGTTTGTTTAAAGATTTTTTGGTAAATACGATTCCAAATCCATTAGATACGAGTGTATTTTCGCCACAAAATAAGGCTGAAGCAAGAATAAAACTAGGCCTACCGATTGATAAAAAACTAATACTTTTTGTTGCAGCAAAGGTTTCGGTTATTTGGAAAGGGTTTAGTTATTTTAAAGAAGCTTTGGAGATTTTAAAAGTACAACATTTTCAACATCAAGAGATTGAATTAGTGATTTTGGGAGAATGTGATGGCGAAACTATTCAAAAATTACCTTTTAAGGCTCACTCATTGGGTAGAATCTCTGATGTTAATCAAATTGTTTCAGTCTATTCTGCGGCCGATGTTTTTGTTACTTCTTCAATACAAGAAAATCTACCAAATACAATCATGGAAGCAATGGCTTGTGGTACGCCTGCCGTTGGTTTTGAAGTTGGTGGAATTCCAGAAATGATTGAAAGTTATAAAAACGGAATGCCGTCCAGCGGTTTCTTAGCAAAATACAAATCAACGAAAAGTTTAGCAGAAGGAATGAAATGGATTTTGTTTGAAGCAAACCATGAGGAATTATCAAAAAATGCTCGTCAAAAAGTGATAGATAATTATTCCGAAGAAGTGGTGGTTGGAAAGTATTTGGAGGTTTATAGAAGCATGACCTTGTAAATCGTTATTGCTTTTTCTAGTGCAACAGATTACAAACCTATTATACAAAAATCGGCTATTTCTTCATAAGCTTTCAGCACATTTTTTTGTAAATCCGTATTTAGTTTTTGAGCATTTTGTTTTTTATGGTTCAAATCTTCGGCTGTCAAATTACTCAAATATTCTCTAATCTTTTCGCCCAAATCACCTTGTTCGTTAATTAGCCAAGCAGCCTCTTGGAGCATATCCCAATTATCACTTTCTTGACTTCCACAAAACAAAATGGCTCCGCCTGCGGCAACGGCACTCACTGCTTTTGACGGAATCATCAAATGGGTATATTTTGTAAGTAGACTTACTAAATGCACATCTAAAAAGTTTAATTGACTTCGTGGCACATTCGGTAAAACTGTAATTCCATCATAGTTTTTAGCAAATTCAAGCACATTTTGAGCTTTTTTACCGTATAAAGCCAAAATCAAATGATGCTTTTTGGGGTCAAAAGCTTTGATAAATGCTATCAGAAACCCTTCGTTATGAGCATCATTCAGATTACCACAATAGCCAAAATAGATTTTTCCATCTAACTTCCGCCACGTAGGCAACTGACTATCATAAGTCTGATGAAAAATTACTCCGCAAGGAAGAATTGTAGTATCTAATTTATCTATTGACTTTTGAGCGGAACGCTGTACACTATGGATTGTAAACTGTTTGTTATATTTTTCCACTAAAACCTCCGCCTGCTTTCGCCCCAGTGCAATCAATTTATTTGGAGCATTTTTGTATGTTTTCTTCAAAAACCACTGATAAACTACGTTTCCCTTGGCAATCATTCCAATCGCAAGGAAGGCTTCTGGAAATAAATCCATTGACCACAAAGCCCATTTCTGTTCGGGCGGCGTTCCGTCGGGCGGCGTTCCGTTTTTGAGCAACATTGAAGCCCAAAATGGCAATAAAGGTGGGCTTGTCATTACTATAATTGCAGCCCTTTTGTCAATTTTCCTAGCTTTCCGGATAAGTATTAAACCTTCCAAAAAACCCGCTAATTGCTTCAAAGCCTTGTTTTTTCCTTCATAAATACTTGATAATGTATGTACTATACCCAAAGGTTCACGCTTAGCACCGCCACCATCGTCGTTACCTTCGATGTGTACGATATGCACCTCGACTTGATATTTTTCGATGAGATATTTGGCCAAATCCCAAGCAGATTCTCCCGTGATTCCAGGGTTTGGTGGGTAGTGGCGATTAACTATGATAACTTTTCGATTCATTCAACTTGGCTCTGATATTTATAACCTCTTGCAAGGTCTAATCTAATTAAGAGTCCAAAATTATAACTTATTCCTTTCAAAGACTGCCTTGCTTCACCAATTTTATTTGAATTTTGTGTATAAACCAAATCCGAATACAAACCTCCACTCGGTGCAAAATTTATTCTGCCAAATAAACTGATGTAAAATCCATTGGTCACACGGCCTTGAAGCTCAGTTTGTAGCTCAAAAGCCGCAAAGAGCTTTTTAGTGGTGAATGACTCAGAAATTAATCTTATTGTATCTCTTTTTGAGGCATTGCCCATCACACCAGTAAACGTTCTAGTATAAACCAGTCGCGGTTTAGCATTGGTATTCAACAAAACCCCGCATCCCACATACATGGCGGCATTTTTAGTAATCCTATCAAGATTTAAGACTTTATATTTATATCTGAGCGGTATTGTGTTGAGTATAGTTCCGATACGGTAAGTAAATGGAACGCCCCTACCAGAGACAACAGTTTGAATAAAACTGGCAGGATTTTTTAAATACCCAGTCTCAATTGCCCATTTATTATCAGAATTAAAACCTATTGAAATACCCCATGAAAAATCATTATTGTTTTGACTACTTACTATATTTCCAATAGAATTGCTCAGCGACGCATAATTGAGTTTAAAGCCACCTTCAAGCCCTAAATATAGACTCACTGCTTTACGGTCAAGATTTGGGTAGGTATTATTTCTGACATCCAAGCGTTTACTGGGTGGTTTATAATAGTCCTCGTCTTCCTGGGCCTTCAACTCAGTGAAAATACCTGTTACTAAGAATAAAAATAAGAATATTGATTTCATCATTCTGTAAATATTTCCAAAACTACTAACAAAGACGACATCCGTAAACAAAAAGTTGTTTGCAATACAAAACGAGATTTTATTTAGCAAAGAAAAAATATAATTTTTCAATGTATTTTTAATAAATAACGGAATAAACATAGTAGTATTTCGTGATGAAAGCGAAAAGAAAATTTATATTTGTAAAAAGATTATTAAAAAACTTTTTATAATGTTTGAGCCGTAAAAAATGAGTAAATTTACTTATTTGCTCAAACGCCATTCACTATAATATTCATTATTGAATGAAAACCTTAGACACGTACGATTTTTCGGGTAAGAAAGCCCTCATCAGAGTAGATTTTAACGTACCTCTCAATGATAAGTACGAAATTACAGATGATACTCGTATCTCTGCCACGATTCCAACAATCATGAAAATCTTGAAAGATGGTGGTTCATGTATCTTAATGTCTCACCTAGGCCGTCCTAAGGATGGTCCAACCGAAAAATACTCTCTCAAACACTTAGTAAATCCACTTTCGGTGATTTTAGGCTTACAAGTAAAATTTGCAGATGATTGCATCGGAGCATCGGCTATCGAACAGGCTGCAAATCTTAAAGCTGGTGAAGTTCTTTTGCTCGAAAACCTTCGTTTTTATAAAGAAGAAGAAAAAGGGGATGTTGTATTTGCTGAAAAACTATCGAAACTTGGTAATGTTTGGGTAAATGACGCCTTTGGCACTGCTCACCGAGCTCACGCTTCTACGGCTGTAATAGGTCAATTTTTTGCTGAACGTGTTTGTGGCTATGTGATGCAAGCCGAAGTTGAGAACGCCGAAAAAATCTTAAATCATGCCGAGCGTCCGTTTACGGCCATCATGGGTGGTGCAAAAATTTCGGATAAAATCTTATTAATTGAGCGTTTGTTGGATAAAGTTGATAACCTCATCATTGGAGGAGGTATGACTTATACTTTCACAAAAGCACAAGGGGGAGCAATCGGAAAATCGCTTTTAGAAGCAGATAAAATGCCTTTGGCCTTGAAACTCATAGAAAAAGCAAAAATAAAAGGTGTAAATCTTATTATGCCGCTTGACAATGTTTGTGGTGATAAATTTTCGAACGATGCCGATCGAATGACGGTAGCCACAGGTCAAATTGATGACGAATGGGAAGGTTTTGATATTGGCCCTGAATCAGTGAAACTTTTTACTGAAACCATTTTAAAATCAAAAACTATCCTTTGGAATGGGCCAATGGGCGTATTTGAATTTCCTAATTTTGCGACAGGTACAAACGCTATCGCCGAGGCTGTAGTAAAAGCAACTGAAGAAAACGGTGCATTCTCACTAATCGGTGGTGGAGATTCAGCTTCGGCTATCAACAACGCTGGTTTCGGCGACCGTGTTTCTTATGTTTCAACAGGAGGCGGTGCATTACTTGAATACATGGAAGGCAAAACTTTGCCAGGTGTAGCTGCTCTTTACTAAATTGAATATTTGTGTAATCGATGACACAGCAGGTATTTTATTTTACTTTTGATACAACCCTGTCTTTACAACGAATTAAAAAAATCCCCGTACTTATACGGGGATTTTTGTTTATTTTTAATTAGATAAGGAAATAAATGTTGAAAATTACCAAATCGTAACGTTAGTAAAATACAGACCAATAGCAACAGCTAAGGTTAGGCCGCTGATTAATAATAATTCAGCATACTTAATTGATTCAGATTTAGCTAGTTTGTTCATAAAATTTCAATTTGGTTTATATGGAATATTTATTAGATGTAATTTTTAAATAAAAGTCGCAATGTGCCTTCAATATTTAAATTAATCGCCCTATATAAACCTAACGATAATACTCAAAAAAAATTTCTTCTTTTGGATAAACTTATTGAACGGCAATTGATATTTTCAAAAAAACATAACACAATTTGTGTCCTCATATCTATTTCAAGTAGTATATTTGTAAGGATTTGTACTCACTAAAATATTTGTGGTAATCCTATGTGCTTAAGTATTTTAGAGAAAAAAAGACGAATCAAATTCATTAAAAAATCTGATAAATCAGTTTAATTATAGTCAAGAATGTCAAAAGTTATTATCATTGGTGCTGGCGGAGTCGGCAGCGTTGTCGCTCATAAATGTGCGATGAACTCCCAAGTTTTTACCGAAATCATGTTGGCAAGTCGCACAAAATCGAAATGCGATAAAATCGCAGGCGATATTGAGGAAATGCACGGTGTGAAAATCCAAACGGCAAAAGTTGATGCCGACAACGTACCCGAATTGGTTGAACTTATCAAAAGTTTCCAACCTAAAATGGTAATCAATGTAGCCCTTCCATACCAAGATCTTACTATTATGGATGCTTGTTTGGAAACCGGAATAAACTATTTGGATACAGCAAATTATGAGCCCAAAGATGTGGCCAAATTTGAATATAGCTGGCAATGGGCATATCAAGACCGTTTCAAAGAAGCTGGTTTGATGGCTCTTTTGGGTTGTGGTTTCGACCCTGGCGTTACGCAAGTTTACTGCTCGTTTGCAAACAAACATCAATTCGACGAAATGCACTATCTCGATATTATCGACTGTAATGCAGGCGACCATGGAAAGGCATTTGCTACCAACTTTAATCCCGAAATTAATATCCGTGAGATAACTCAAAATGGACGTTATTGGGAAAACGGCGAATGGATAGAAATCGCTCCTATGTCGATTCACAAAGCCATTGATTACCCAGGTATCGGCCCGAAAGAATCGTATGTATTATACCATGAAGAGCTTGAGTCTTTGGTAAAAAACTTCCCAACTTTGAAACGTGCCAGATTTTGGATGACTTTCGGACAAGCATATTTGACGCACCTAGAAGTTCTTCAAAACGTAGGAATGACAAGAATCGACTCAGTAAATTTCAAGGGTATGGATATCATCCCGTTAGAATTTTTGAAAGCTGTCTTGCCAGCTCCTGATACCTTGGGCGAAAACTATACTGGTCAAACTTCAATCGGTTGTCAAATCAAAGGAATTGAAGGTGGAAAAGACAAAACTTACTACGTTTGGAACAACTGCGACCACGCTGAATGCTACAAAGAAGTAAAAGCACAGGCGGTATCATATACAACTGGCGTACCAGCAATGATTGGTGCAATGCTAATGCTTACTAACCCAGAATGGCAAAAAGCGGGTGTTTGGAACTGCGAAGAACTAAACCCAGACCCTTTCATGGATTTGCTCAATACACAAGGTTTGCCTTGGCATGAGCAGATAAATAGTATTTTACCTCATGAATATTGATTATTTGGTCTGTAAAGATGTGGCATACCTTGTTAACGACGATTATGAGGTGTGCCACTTTTTTTTAATTTCGAGCATAATAAATAAATATTTAAACAATCATCTAAATATATTTTCGCTTTTGCTTGTTCAATTCACTTTTCTTCTCTACCATTATGTCGTAGTTCAGTGAGACTACAAATATTCAAATAAACTTTTACTACAATGAAACCTTACACACAAGAGGTGCGAGCTACTGCTTTGCCCATTCCGAGTACACTTGATGACATTGTTTTTGAGCATCGAAACAAGGCTTATGGAGCTTATGAGCTTCGTACACATTACACCACAAATATCAATCGAGCCTTGTTGATTGGTGTTGGCTGTTTTCTTTTGATGCTGCTTACTAACTTTATTTTTGCGAGACAGCAAGATGAAAAACTGAATAAAGAGGGCGTAGTTATCAATGTACAGAAACTACCCGATGAAGAACTATCCATAATAGAAAAACCTAAAGAACCAGAACCACCGAAGGAAGTAAAGCAAAAGAAAACAGTACAATATACTGATATTCAAATAGTTGAAAATACCGAGCTTGAAAACCCACCACCACCACAAAGTGAAATTGATATTTCTATCATTAGTATAATTGATAAGGAAGGGGGTATTTCGGATGCTGTTGCAGAAACTCCACCAACCGAAGCTCCACCAGCAGTAACGAAAGTTCTTGAAATCGAAGAAGATAATACTGAATTTCTAACCGTCGAAGCACAACCATCGTTTATGGGCGGTAATAGTGAAATGTACAAGTTTTTAAGCAAAAATCTCAAGTATCCGACTGCTGCTCAACGTGCCAATATTCAAGTTAAAGTTTTCTTGAGTTTTATCGATGAAAAAGATGGTAGCATTACAGATATCGAAACAATGAAAGGCATCGGATTTGGTTGCGATGAAGAAGCAATACGAGTTGTAAAACTCATGCCAAAATGGATTGCAGGAAAACAAAATGGAAGAAACGTTAGAGTTAAATTCACAATCCCTGTTTTTTTTAGGCTCAATGATTAGATATTTGTATAAATACTTTTGATTGAAAATAAGGCGACCGTCATTCACTTTGGTCTGTTGCATCGAATAGTTACAAATCAATCCTCCTACTAAATCAACACAAATAGCCCTTACAAGATTGTTTGGGCTATATTTTGTTATGTAATGGTATTAAATAAGTAATTTTGCAAAACAAAAATACATTTCAAAGTATTATTAATTCTTACACTATCCATTTTGCGTTTAAAATGTCATTAGATATTTCTCAAATTCCTTCGCCGTGCTATGTTTTAGAAGAAAGACTCTTACGCCGAAATCTTGAATTACTCAACCGAGTTCAATCCGAATCGGGTGCCTCAATTATTGTGGCCTTAAAAGGCTTTTCGATGTATGCCACTTTCCCGAAGGTAAAACAATATTTATCAGGAGCAACAGCCAGTTCACTCAATGAAACTCAATTAATTGTTGAAGAAATGGGTTGTTTGGCACATACCTATTCTCCTGCTTATAAACCAACAGAATTTAAGCAAATAATGGCAAATAGTAGCCATATTACGTTCAATTCTTTGAATCAGTGGAATCAGTTTAAAGACCAGGTACAAACTTTTGACAGAAAAATTTCCTGTGGAATCAGAATAAATCCACAATATGCTGAGGTAGAAACAGATATGTATAATCCTTGCATTGTTGGCTCGAGACTGGGTGTTACTAGAGATATAATAGGCGAAAAACTCCCTGAAGGCATCGAGGGCTTGCACTCACATACACTTTGCGAAAATGATTCTTTTACACTCGAACGTACGTTGGTTCATATCGAAGAAAAATTTGGAGATTTGCTTCATCAAGTAAAATGGCTTAATCTTGGCGGCGGACATTTAATAACTCGTGAAGGCTATAACCACGAACATTTGATTACCTTAATCAGACGTTTACGCAAAACTTATAATATCGAAATTATTCTCGAACCAGGTTCGGCCATCGGTTGGCAGACTGGTTATTTAACCTCGACGGTTTTGGATATTGTTGATGCTCAAGGCGTTAATGTAGCAATTCTCGATAT
>CAMAQF010000049.1 GCA_945860265.1 Emticicia agri
TATTTTATTCATAACGTATTTTTTCTTTTTATTAATTAATATTCGGAACTGTGCAAATTACTTATGGCTTTGCGAACCAAGTTTCAACGGTGTGATAGTCGGTATTAGTACCACCAATTCTTTTGAGTTCTTCAACATTCCATAGGTATTCAGAATTATAGCGTGGACGAACACGATACACTAATTTTCCGAGATTATCAGGGTATATTGCCGTTGGAAGCTCATAAGTTTTATAAATATCTGGACTGTATTTATAACGGCGTAAATCAACCCATGTTTCTTCAAATCCATAACCCCAAAGAGCCACAAATTTTTGCATCATTATATCGCTCAACGTCAATTCAGCGGCAGTTTTTGGACTGATAGCTGTTATATAATCATCCGCCTGTTTATCAGTAAAAGCTACATATCCTGTAAACGACTTTTTATACATATCAAAGCAAGCTTTGATACCTTTCTGATAAGCACTTAGAGCAGTTGCTTTGTCACCTTTGATGAAAGCGGCTTCTGCCTTAATAAATTGTAGTTCAGAAAAAGTCAGTAAGGGTAACGGAGCATTGTTTTTAAAGAAACTTCGAGCATCGGTATCAACTCCGCCTGCAGGTGCAATCGTAGAGACTGCTCCGAAAAAATTGTAAGTTTTTCGGTTTGCTGGAAGGGTTGTTGCTTCTCCTGCGTTCATTCTTATACCCCTAAGTACACCATCAGTTGAGGGTCTAAACAAAAAGTCTATTCGTGGGTCTTTTTTTCCAGTATAAACCGTACCATCCATATATCTAATGATAAAATCCGTTTGGCGATAGGCGGCCAAATTATTTCTTCTTGGACCAAAAAAATTGGCATCATCAGCGGCGGCAGGGCCATTAGTAAATTTTATCATTGCGTCATCATCAATTGAAGCTAAAGCTGCATCAACTGCTTTAATAACCTCATCAGGCTTATAAGTGCTTTTCAAGGAATAGCGGTGTAAGAGTTTTGCTTTTACTCCGCTCACAAATTTCTTCCATTTATCAATATTTCCTGCATAAAGAAAAGCATCTGCGGTGCGAAAATCGCTTGAAACTTCTTTTTTTGATGCTTTATCTAAGTAAACATTGGCCGAGTCGCATAGTATGGAAACCTGCTTGTAAACATCTTCTTGGGTATCGAACTTAAATGTTAATTGACTGGTGTTGAGGGCTTCTTTCAAGATAACATCACTGTGATAGTCGGTCAGCAATAACCAACTCCAAGCCATAATGGCGTGCCCAGCACCAATGTATTCATCTTTGCCTTCGGCACGAGCATCTCTCATCATGTTGACTACATTTTGACCTAAATTCCAGTAGTGAGTACGCCATTTTTCTCCGCCATTATCGGAGTTTGGGTCATAGCCCATACGGTCCCATGAGCCACCAGCGGTAGTCAAAGTCCAATAGTTTACATATCGGCCAAGCATACGAGAGTCAAACTGAACCCCACGAGCCATATTTGCTTGAATGGCAGGTAAAACCTCCGAAGGTTTTACGAGAGTTGGGGCATTTGGATTACGAAAGGCTTCATCAATGTAATCATCACATGAGATTAGCCCTAATCCTAAACTTATAATTAAAAATATTTTTTTCATGTTTCTTTCAATAATAAAGACGTTATTGCATTTAATATTCTTTAGATTAGTATAAATTATCTGGCTTTAAAATCTGCTCTAAGACCAAAATTAATACCTCTTGGAGTTGATGGAGAAAAATAATCAATACCAAAAGAACCCACACCAGCCGTAGCGGCATTATTACCATTGACAGATGGGTCAGCTCCCGAATAGTTGGTAAGAATGAAAAGGTCTGTTCCCGAAACAAAAAGGCTTAATGCAGAAATATATTTCATGTTTTTAAGCATTTTTGGTGTAAAACGATAGTTTACACGTGTTTCACGCAAACGCAACCAGTTAATGTCTTTTTCCACAAAATTTGAAGCATACATACGTCCATCTTGATAGTATGTACTAAAGTATGGATTAATCTGAATCGTATTTGGTGTTGGGTTTGCTGTTTCCTCCAAACCATCTCTCAAAACACCTGGCAGAATGATTGATTTTTCACGGTCGAGTGTGCGAGTGCTATATCCTCTGAGTGTTAGCCAGTATTCTGTTCCGTTCATAATGTCGCCACCTTTTCTGAGGTCTAACGAGAACGAAAGTGAGACATTTTTGTAAGTAAGGCTATTAATGATACCTCCCGTTATTTGTGGGTTACGCTCAGCAATCTTTATATAATTTGGGTTTACTAATGGAACTCCCGTACCAGGGTCTATAAGGATTTGTCTTTGAGAATTTCTCAGATAATCTTGACCTGTTAATGAAGTGGTTGTACTTCCTGGTACTAAACCATTACGGAAAGCATCAAGCCATGTATCAGAATTATAATATTCAGGGATATTTGATGGGAGATTAAGAACTTTATTGCGAGTTCCTGCCATGTTGACTGTAATATCCCATTTGAAATTTTTGTTTTTGATTGGCTGACCAGTAACAATCAACTCCATACCTTTATTACGAGTATCGGCCACGTTAAGGGTTGATAGAATGAACCCAGAGCCATAACTCAAACGAACATTTCGCACGATTTGTCCGAGGTTGAGTGTATTGTAATATGTATAGTCAAAAGTTAATCTTTTTCCGAAGAAATTTAATTCCGTTCCAACTTCAAAAGTACGTTGTCTTTCGGGCTTGATAAATGGGTTGTTATTCGTAAATCCATAACCGTATCCTAATCCACTCGTAAGCTGTCTGTTATAAACCGACTGTGAGCCATAAGGTGGAATATCTTTAGCTGTTTCTGCGATTGAACCACGTAATTTACCATAACTGAAAATTTTCGTGTTTTTTGTTATTAACTCACTAAAATTAAACGCTAAACTGGCCGAAGGATAAAAAAATGAGCGAGATTCTTTGGGTAATGTAGAAGTTTGGTCATTTCTACCCGTAACGGTAAGCACCAAGAGGTCATTATAGTTAGCAGTAAACTCTCCAAACACACCAAAAGCTCGTCTTCTAATCAACGTATCACGCCCGAGTGTACGACTGTTTAGAATAGTAGCAGGGTCAACTGTTGAAATATCATTAATGTAGTCTTCTCCAACTTTCTTTAATTTTTGCCCTCTTTCGGCAAAAAGATCACGGCGATATTCATCAAACGAGCTGCCTAATCTAAGCGTATTAGTTAATTTTCCTACCTTTTTTTCGGCTGTTGCAATCATTACACCGCTGTATCCTTTGTATTTTTCGGTATAGTTTTCAACCATACCACCAACAGTATAATAATCATTCGATAATGGATGAAAAAAAAGATTACCATTGGTTTGGTATGAATCCAGACCTCCTCTACCCGTTACCGTTAACCAAGGCATTGGACGGTATGTCGCCGATAGGTTATATACATAACGATTAGTTTTGTCTGAACTTTCATTTTTATTTACTGACCAATAAGGATTATCGGCTTCTGCAAAGTTGGCATCATCAAAATATCTGCGACGAGCTCCATCTTCTTTTATATACTGAGAAGCATCATCAAAAATTGGCCAAGAATACAATCCTTGCAAGAAACCACCTGCACCACGTAACGCTTTCTGATTTTCGCTGTAAGTATAAGCTAAACTTAAATTTGCGTCAAAGTTTTTTCTCAAAGAATTATAAGAAAGCGTACCACGTGCATTGTAGCGGTCAAGTCCAGTATTCGGTATTGTTCCATTTTGGTTCGTCGAGCCAAGCGATAAACGATATGCAAGACGATTTTTGCCACCATCAAGTGTAACGTTATGCTTTTGTACAAAGGCATCGTTGAAGAAATTTTTAACATTATTATAGATTTTGGTTGTATCTGAAATTTTGGGTCCTAAAGCACTTCTTGTGCGTTGGGCTCCATCTCCTAAAACACCGAGTCCATAAGTTGTCTGAATTTCAGGATAAAGATACATGTGGTCAATTCTAAAGCTATTATCGTAAGAAACTTTCAACTTTCCAGCAGCACCTTTTTTAGTCGTAATGATGATAGCACCACTTCCTGCATCAATTCCATATAGTGAAGTGGCTTCCGGACCTTTCAAAACCGTAATACTCGCAATATCGTTCGGATTAATATCTGCCGCACGATTAGTAAAGTCATTACTGCGATTAGACCCTTGAACAGTCAAGTTGTTTTGGTCGAAGGTAGAGTTACTGATAGGTAAGCCATCTACAACTATCAATGGAGAGTTATTTCCACTCAATGAGTTAAATCCACGTAATACAATTTGTGAAGATGCCCCTGGAGCCCCACTCGTAGTATTGATTGTTGCACCAGCTACTCTACTTTGCAAAGCAGTCAAGAAGTTTTCTCTTTGAGTTTCAGCAATTTCATCACCATTTACTTGTTGGGTCGCATAACCCAATGTCTTTTTATCTTTAGAGATGTTGAAAGAAGTAACAATAACTTCGTTTAACTCCGATGCTATTGCTTTGAGTTTTACGTCAATAATTGATGCAGTACCAACTTTTACTTGCTGAGACTCCATTCCAACAAAGCTAAATACTAAAGAGGCATTTTGAGGTACATTGATTTTATACTTACCGGTTCCATCAGTGGATGTACCCTTACTTGTACCTTTGACCGAAATGCTTACTCCAGGCATTGCTGAACCATCTTCCGAAGAAGTAACCGTTCCGCTAATTGATTTTTCTTGGGCCAAGGCTTGCTGATATAGAAAAACAGTAAGAACCACTACCCAATACCGTAGAATTTGATTCATAATAGAGAAAAGAAAAAGTGTTTGTTGATTAATAAACTGCTGCAAGTTACTAAAAAGCAGATAATTTGGTATTGTCTTTTAAAGGTTTTGTAAAAGTATTGTTAGTATAATTATGGTAAATTAAGATAATTATTTTAATTGTTAACATATATTTTGGGTAAAATAAGATTATTGGCATAATTTTTATCAAAGTATCTATAGAAGTTCAAAATCAATTTCATAACTTTGCACTCCTAAAAAGTTTAGAGTTAAGTAATAAGATTGTTTTCTGAAACAAAACTTGATTATCAGTTAGTTAATCAACCCAATCCGATAAATTAAAGCGGTAGTCGCACTATCAAACAATGGCAAAAAAAGAAAAATCAGGTCTTGACATCATCGAAAGTCCAGAAGCTTTACAACAAGAATTCAATAAAGCAGAAGGCTTTTTGAAAAACAACCAAAAATTATTCACTATCATTGGTGGTGGGATTTTGGCAGTTGTATTGGGAGTAGTTGGATATAACTACTATACAAATTCTCAAGACGAAGAGGCTCAAGCAGCCATGTTCAATGCAGTTTATGCTTTTGAAGCCGATTCATTGAAGCAAGCCCTAAATGGTACCGGTGGAAACGAAGGTTTATTAGCAATTGCTGATAACTACGGTGCCTCGAAAGCTGGAAATTTAGCAAAATTTTATTCAGGCGTAGCTTTTGTAAAGCAAGGCAAATATGATGAAGGTATTGAGCAATTGAAAAGTTTCAGCTCAAACGACTTACTCGTGCAAGCAAGAGCGTATGTGTTGATTGGTGATGCTTACATGGAAAAGAAAAGCGTAGAAGATGCTATTGTTTACTACAAAAAAGCGTCTGATTACCAACCGAACAAAACTTTCACACCAATGTATTTGATGAAACTCGCTGCTGCTTATGAAGCCGTCAAAAATAATAAAGAAGCAGTAGGTGTTTATAGCGAGATTATCGAAAAATACCCAGAATCAATAGAGATTGGTAACGCCAAGAAATATAAATCCAAACTCGAAGGCACAGTCGGCGAGTAATAACTTGGTTATGCAATAAAAATATAATCAAAGGGATAAGCCGAAGTAGGTTTATCCCTTTTTTTAATTTATCCTGAAAAATATGTCGTCAGCTAATAAAAATTTGAGTGAGTTTAATACCGCAGGCTTGCCAGATGTAAGTCAAAAGCGTTTTGCTATTATTGTTGCTGAATGGAATGAGGAGGTAACCGAAGCTCTTTTTGAAGGTGCTTATAAGACACTTTTAGGAAACGGTGTAAAAGCCGAAAACATAATAAGAGCCAATGTGCCAGGAAGTTATGAGTTAAGTTTTGGTTCGCAAGTTTTTGCTCATAAAGCTGATATTGATGCCGTCATAGCAATCGGTTGTGTAATCCAAGGCGAAACCAAGCACAATGATTATATCAATCATGCAGTAGCACAAGGATTGACCAATGTATCGTTGAAATATAATAAACCTGTTATCTTTGGAGTTCTAACCCCAAATAACCAACAACAGGCTATCGACCGAGCGGGCGGAATCCACGGTAATAAAGGCGATGAGGCAGCGATAACTGCCATAAAAATGTTAGGATTAGTCTAAGAAAATGCAAAAATCAAGACCAAACATATCGAAAACTGCTTTTTGGGATGTCAATTTTGAAGAAATTGATTTTGAGAAGAATTATGTCTTTGTTGTGGATAAAGTTTTTAATTATGGAAAATTCAATGACCAATTAGAGTTAATTCGTTTTTATGGGGTTGAAAATATTAAAAAAATGATGGTTCAAGTGCCATATTTTAGGAAAGAGGTTTTTGCTTTTATATGTAGCTATTTTCAATTAAACCCTGCCGAATTCAAATGCTATTTACGGAGACAGTCGAGTCAAACACACTGGGAGTTTTAAAAGAGTTGATGAGACTTCCTGTTTTAGAAAACTTTGCACTCGTTGGTGGAACAAATCTATCTCTAAAACTTGGTCATAGGTTATCGGTAGATTTAGATATTTTTAGCAATGAAGATTTTGAAAGTGATAGTATTATTCCTGCAATAAAAACCAAATTTGATAATTTTGAGGTTTTACGTAAAACAAAAAGGTCTTTTGCAGGGATAATCGGAGATTTAAAGATAGATATTGTTTTACACCAATACCCTTACTTACAAGAAATAGAGGAGATTGATGATGTTCGTTTTGTTTCAATGCCAGATGTAGTTGCGATGAAATTAAATGCAATATCTAAGCGGGGAGCTAAAAAAGACTTTTATGATTTGGCAAATCTTCTTGATTTATACTCCGTTGAAGAAATGTTATCTTTCTTTAAAATGAAGTACAGTAATGACGAGATAGGTTTTGTTGTTCACTCAATGTATTATTTTGAAGATGCTGAAATGCAAGAAAATCCAATTTCCTTAAATGGTGAAACATGGGAAGAGGTCAAGAATAAAGTAAAAAAATCAGTAGATGATTTTATAAATAGACGTTTATATTAATGCCTAAAGTTACACTTGATATACAAATTACTGACAATCAACAAGCTAAATAACGTACTCATTCAAAACATTCATTCAAAATTAAATTTAAAAAATGCAAGTTTGGAAATTTGGCGGTACTTCAGTAGGTAAGCCCGAGCGTATGCACTCAATCCGTAATCTTATCACCGAAGATTCTGATCGTAAAATTGTAGTTTTGTCGGCTCTTTCTGGCACAACAAACTCACTTATTTCTATTGGCGAGTCGCTCAAAGAAAATAATGATGTCGAAGCAATCGAAAAAATTGATACGCTTAACGCTCATTATCAGTCTTTTATCAAAGAATTATATAAAACTGAAGCAGGTTATACAAAAGGTAAGACTATTATCGACAAGGAATTTAATTTCATCCGATCGTTGGTAAATATCAAGCCTTTCACGCTCAAGCAAGAAAAAGAAATCGTTGCCGAAGGTGAATTACTTTCTACGCAGATGTTTGAAGCCTATTTGCAAGAAGAAGGCATAGTTTCAGCTCTTTTGCCAGCTCTTGATTTCATGCTCATTGATGCCGATAACGAGCCAGTTTTGAGTTTTACCGAGGAAAAACTCACAGCGATGCTTTCGCAACTATCTGATAAAAAGATATTTATTACGCAAGGTTTTATTTGCCGTAACCCTCGTGGCGAAGTTGATAACTTGAAGCGTGGTGGCTCTGATTATACAGCATCGCTGATTGGTGGAGCAATTCGTGCCAAAGAAATCCAGATTTGGACAGACATTGACGGAATGCACAACAACGACCCAAGAATCGTGAAACGTACACTCCCTGTCCGTGAATTGACTTTTGAAGAAGCCGCTGAACTAGCGTATTTTGGTGCAAAAATTCTTCATCCAAGTACAATCACTCCAGCCAAAATGCGTGGCGTGCCAGTGCGTCTGAAAAATACAATGGAACCAAACGCCTACGGAACGCTCATTGCCGATAAATCAACCGATTCTGAAATTAAGGCAATTGCTGCCAAAGATGGTATCACAGCTATATATATTCACTCAACTCGTATGCTGAATGCCTACGGATTTATGAGAAAGGTTTTTGAGGTTTTTGAAAACTTCAAAACACCAGTCGATATGATTACTACGTCGGAAGTTTCGATTGCTGTAACGATTGATAATGCTGAAAATTTAGATAAAATCACTGCAGTTTTAGGTCAGTTTGCTGAATTGGAAGAACACGACCGAAATCAATCAATCATTTGTATAGTGGGCAACTTCATGGCCGATAAAGCAGGTATCGCACTAAAAGTAATGAATGCCATGCGTGATATTCCAATCAGAATGATTGCTTATGGAGCATCAGAGCATAATATCTCACTATTGGTTGATACAAAACACAAAAACGAAGCCTTAAATGCTTTGAATGAGGGTTTGTTTAAGTTTGATTGAAATTATGTTTGACTTATTTTTTCACTAACTTTGTGCATTGAGAAAACTGTAAAAGTATGGAAATTCAAATTAGTATTGAAAACCCTCAAAAGGCACTTGCCTTGTTAGAATTTTTGAAATCATTTGAAATGATTGATAAATTCAAAATTTTGGAAAATTCTTTTTCAACAAAAGTAAATGCAAAAAATGAACCTTCTTTTTTTGACCAATTCTATGGGAGTGTTCCCGATTTGGATGTTACTAAATTTGAAACGTATTTAACAGAATCAAGAAACGAATGGGAACGACCTATCTTTTAGATAGTAATTGTGCTATTTATCTTGTCAAAGGTGGCTTGGATAAAGGTGTTGAACAAGAACTTAGAAAGGCAACGGCATTAGGCTTTAATCTTTCGGTTGTAAGCCAAATCGAACTGTTAGGTTATGATTTCCCAACAAGTGAGGTTAAATCAATAACTGAAAAATTTGTAGCCCAATGAACTGTTCTACCACTTGATAATGAGGTTGTTGCAAAAACAATAGTACTCAGGCGTTTATACAAAATCAAACTCCCCGATGCCATTATCGCTGCAACTGCGATAGTTTTTGACTTCACACTAATTTCTCGTAATGACAAAGATTTTGAAAAAATTGAGGAATTAAAATATTTCAACCCATTTTAACAAACCGTAAAGGTTTTAACCCACAGTAGAATTGCTGTAAAGTTTAAAGATTTATTCAGATGCTACAACTAAATTATATAAAAGAAAACAAACAAGTTACGATTGATAGTTTGAAGCGTAAGTATTTCAAGAATGCTGAAGAAACGATTGAAATTGTTTTAAGAATTGACCAAAATCGTCGTGAAACGCAAGCCGAATTAGATTCAACTTTGGCAAGAGCCAATGCTTTGGCCAAAGAAATTGGTGGCTTGATGAAAGCAGGCAAAAAAGAAGAAGCCGAAGTTGCCAAAGCTGAAACGGCCGAATTGAAAGTAAAATCGAAGGCTTTGGAAGAGGAATTAAAGGTTTCAGAATCAGAACTTTACGATGCAATGGTCACGATTCCGAACCTTCCGCACGGAAGTGTTCCTGAAGGACGTACTCCCGATGAAAATATAACTATTTTTGAACATGGTCCGATTCCGACTTTACACGAAGCCGCCTTGCCACATTGGGAGCTAATCAAGCAATATGATATTATTGATTTTGATTTAGGCAATAAAATTACAGGTGCGGGTTTTCCTGTTTATAAAGGAAAAGGAGCAAGAATTCAGCGTGCAATGATTAATTTCTTCTTGGATGAAGCATTGGACGCTGGCTATATGGAAATTCAACCGCCGATTTTGATTAATAAAGAATCAGGTTTCGGAACAGGTCAATTACCTGACAAAGAAGGACAAATGTATCATTCAACAGTTGATGATTTATATTTGATTCCAACTGCCGAAGTGCCAGTAACTAATATTTACCGTGACGTAATTTTATCGGACAACGATTTGCCCATAAAAAATGCGGCTTATACACCTTGTTTCCGTCGTGAAGCTGGAAGTTGGGGAGCTCATGTGCGTGGATTGAATCGACTTCACCAATTTGACAAAATAGAAATAGTGCAGATTCGTAAGCCAGAAGAATCTTATCAAGCTCTTGACGAAATGGTTGAACACGTAAAATCATTGCTCGAAAAACTCCAACTTCCTTACCGAATTCTTCGCCTTTGTGGAGGAGATATGGGCTTTACATCGGCACTCACTTATGACTTTGAGGTTTATTCGGCTGCCCAAAAACGTTGGTTAGAAGTTAGTTCAGTTTCAAACTTTGAATCATATCAAGCCAATCGTTTGAAACTCCGTTATAAAGTAGATGGCAAAACACAGCTATTGCATACACTTAATGGCTCTGCACTTGCTTTACCTCGTATTTTGGCTTCAATTTTAGAAAACTTCCAGACGCCAGAAGGCATTAAAATACCAAAAGTATTAGTGCCTTATTGTGGTTTTGAAATGATATAATTTATTGATTAAAATAGAAAAAGGCACTCCGATAAATTTATCAGTGTGCCTTTTGTATTTTTAAACAACGAGACTTAAAATTCCCAAATCAAGCCTAAACCAGGTGTAATACTGGCAGTAGCATCAGCAATAATAAATGGAATCCCATTTGAACCATTCGGATTTAGTGCTTTTTTGTCGGTTGTCTTGAAACCCGTGTTATCGGCAGTGCGTTCAAAAGTATAAGTTGGAATCGACGGATTTTTAGCCAAAAGAGCATTTTGAATATCAAAGTAAAAATCAAAACTTTGCTTACGGAAGTTGATTTTCTTATCAATTCTGAAATCAAATTGACTAAAATTCTTTAGTCGTAGATTATTTAGTTTAGAATAATCAAGAATACCAACGCCCAAAGTTGTGTAATTTCGTTGTGAAGCTTCCAAATCGAAAGGTGTATATGGAGCTCCTCCATAAAAACGATATTTTCCTCCCAATTCCCAGCCTTTCTTGAATTTGCGTCCAACCTGTAAAGCTACTAAGTGGCGACTATCCCAAGCCGATGGCACAAATACGCCATTTTTCCCCGAAAACTGACTCCAAAATAAAGTATAAGAGAAAACCGCAAACAAATTCTTTTGTAGTTTTTGTTGGACAAAAAACTCAACACCATAGGCTTTCCCTTTTCCGATACTTTCTATCTTCTCGTTTCCGATTGCACCATAATCTCCGCCTTGATTGGCCAACGAAATGCCGTCACGAGCCGAAACTGCGTAATTATTATATATTTTGTAGAAACCTTCTAAAGTAAAGCGTGTCGATGGACGAGGAATAAACTCAAAACCACTCACAAAATGGTCGCTTTTTATATACTTATTGGCCTTGTTGACGAGCGTTCCGGCGTTATCTCTGAAACCTAAAACTGTATAAATCGGCAATTTGAAATATCTTCCCACCGAAGCATTTACTCGCCATTTATTCGCAAAACTATAACTCGCCGCTGCTCTCGGACTTAATGTTTTAAGCGGATTCATTCCTTCTTTCGTAAAACTATTCATATCGCTTCGGATTCCTGCCGAGAAATTAAGTTTTTCATCCCAAAACTTCCTAGAGGCCTGTGCAAATGCCCCAAACTTAAAAAAATCAACAGCTGTATTGAATTTGAAAGCTACTTCTGGCTGAACTGTATTACCTTTATCATCAAGTAATTTTTTTCTTAGAAGATTATAAGAATTAGCGTTATATTTCACGAATTGGCTACTTACACCATAAGAATACTCCCATTTATCACTAAATTTATTCACATCTATTCTTAGCTTATTTTCAATTTCTTGCGATTTTGTATTTAGTGTCAGCAAGCCTTTCGAGTTTTGTTTACCATCTTCAAACTTTTCGAGGGAATTGTCGTACATATTTCTACTCGATGAAATATTCATGTAGCCTTTGTCTAGCAAACGCTTCAATGTAAAACCTGTTGTATAATTCCATTGATTGATGTACGGAAATGCTCGCAAAATGTATTCTTTGCTCGGTGAAGATTCTTTCGGAACACCAAAATAAAATTTATCAATCGCACCTAATCCGATAGCTGTAAGGGTGGTTTTTGCATTTATTTTGTGGGTAATTTTATACTGAAAATCCCAATAATTTGGGCGAATAGGTAAATCAATCAACTGAAATAAATATTGTAAATAGGAGCGACGTGCCGAAACCAAATAAGTTGTTTTGGGCGAAATTGGACCTTCAAAAGTGGCCGCGGCTTCGGTTGAACTTACACGAAAATTGCCTTGAAAATTCTCTTTATTGCCATCTCGCTGTTTAAATTGTAGCACCGACGACAAAGCATTATCATATTTAGCATTAAAGCTACTAGACGAAAGTGTGGCATCTTCGATAAACGAAACGTTTAGAATACCCGTTGGCCCACCAGCACTTCCTTGGGTTGAAAAGTGATTAATTACTGGAACTTCGATGCCATCAAGATAATAT
This sequence comes from Emticicia agri, assembly GCA_945860265.1. Lineage (GTDB taxonomy): Bacteria > Bacteroidota > Bacteroidia > Cytophagales > Spirosomataceae > Emticicia > Emticicia agri_A. Next base: position 12,629 of record CAMAQF010000049.1, read on the forward strand.
ACATTTTCGTTTGGTGCTCCACCACGAATAATGATGTCATTTCTGAAAGCTCCACCGCCATTTGTGCCGCCAACACCAGGTAAAACCTGAATTACTTGCGAAATATCAAAATTTCCTCCTGGATTATTCTTTATTTCTTCGGTCGAAAGTTTTTGAATCGAATTTGGCGTTTCTAATGTAGCCACCGAAACGGAGCGATTTACCACCACCTTGACCTCGTTAAGTTGCTTGGAATCTTCTTCCATCACAAAGTTGATAATATTGGCATTTCCTGAAGAAACCACGATATTAAATTTTGAGACATCTTTGTATCCAACGTAAGTAGCTTTTAGATTATAGCTACCTGTTGAAATGCCAGAGATTTTGAAATTCCCTTCCACGTCACTCTGTGTACCTTTTGGCGTTCCTTCCACCTGAATTGCTACGCCTATTAGGGGTTCTTGGGTACGGCGATCTTTAATTGTTCCTTGAATTTCGCCCGTATTTTGTGCGTAAGCTATATTCAAACTTAGAAAGCAAAAAATGTAAATTATTTTATACATAAAAATGATTGTTTGAGAGAATGTGCCGCGTATAATTCAAAATGCCCGACAACTTTTTAGATTGAAATCTTTAATATTTAACAAAATCACCAATTATATGTTCTGTTTTTGAACTATATATTTTTAAATTGGCTTAAAAAAACACTTTTGTGTGAGCGAAATATTTAATTAAAAATGGATTATAGCATTTTACAGAAATTAGTAGGTGATTTAGAAAGTTTTGAAGCTGAACAGACTTCAAAGATTATTTAGATGGAAGATTTTGTGAGATTTCTGAATCAAAAATATTTAGAGCAAATAGTTACTCCGCAACTCGTTGAAGCACCTGCTAAAAATGATGAATATAATATTGGGCAATTAGTAGCTTTTATGTACCGATATGCCAAGGGGTACATCAAAAAGGCTTTAGAAGAATCGACAATATTGACTTAGGATGATTTTGGTTATTTAACGACCTTTTGGCAGTATGGAAATTTATAAAAAAGTAAGTCATTGAAAAGAATATACATGAGAAAAACCCGGGTTTGGAAATGATCAAAAGGCTGATAAACCATCAATTACTCGAACAGCATGAAGACAAGCAAGATAAAAGAAGCAAACACTTTAAAATTACACCACTCGGGCAATCAGAATTTTACAAGGCTTTTGAAGGAATGCAGAAAATATGCAAGATTATTTCTGAAAAATTGAGTGATGTTGAGTGACTCCAACTATCTTATCTACTAAACAAACTGCATAATTTCCACAATTCTATTTTCTTGAACGAAAAAGATAAAAGTTCACATAAACTTTAAGAAAAGTATTTTTAATGAAAATGCCTTCAATATAACTTCCTAGGACATTTTTTTAAATATTGAGCAAATTTTATCTAGCTGATTCCATCATGGCGAGTAAATGTTCTAAATCATATTCTAAAACACGACCATTTTGCTTGATCTTTTTGATATCATGCAATTCTACACCATTACGTACATAAGCTGGAGTTGTATTTAAAGAAGGATTACGGTAACCTTCACGCATAAATCGCTGAATCATTGCCTTGATTTGCTCAGTTGTATCTTTCTGTTCAACTTTTGGCTCATTAAGTTCAGCATAAGTTGCAGTTTCTTCAACCTTGTTTTGTGTATTGCTTGTGTTTATAACCGTTGCTCCAACAGACGCCGTTGGTTGTGGCACAGACGCCATTAAAGTAGCAGCTATAACTGTTGATTTTACTTTTCCAACAATTGATTCTGGTAAAGGTTCTGATTCAACAAGGTCGAAACCTGCTGCCACAATTGTTACACGCACTTTTTTTCCTAAATTATTATCAGTAGCAAAACCGTGTTTGAATAAACTTGCCTTGCTTTGAATTTGACTTTCAACAAACTTCGTAACCAATGTTTGGTCAGAAAGTTTGATTTTATGCTCGGGACTATATGCAATACTTAATAAAATCCTTTGAGCACCGCTAATATCGTTGCTTTCAAGCAATGGCGAAGATAAAGCCAATTTGATAGCTTCTTCAACTCTTTTCTCGCCTTCGGCTTCAGCTGTTCCCATCACGGCTTGTCCTGCACCGCCCAAAACCTTCTTCACATCGGCAAAGTCAAGGTTGATAATACCGGTGCGAGTGATTAGCTCTGCGATACTTTTCACACCATTAGCCAATACATCATCTGCTTTAGCATAAGCCTCTTCGATGTCCATATCGCCAAATTGTTCTTCCAATCGCTCATTCTTGATAATAAGAACTGTATCGCAGTTTTTCTTTAATTCTTCTATACCGATTCTTGCTTGAAAAATCTTATCGCCACCTTCAAACGGAAACGGGTCTGTTACGACCGCAATCGTTAAAAGGTTCATTTCTTTAGCTATTTTAGCAATTACTGGTGCAGCACCAGTACCTGTTCCACCACCCATACCAGCCGTAATAAAAACCATTTCAGTTGGCTCTTTGAGCAATTCGCGGATTGATTTTTCACTTTCTTCGGCTGCTTTTTTACCCATTGTTGGCTCGGTACCAGCACCTAAACCCTTAGTAAGTTCAACCCCAATTTGTAGTCGTTTTATTTCGGGAGAGGCAGATTCGAGGGCTTGTTGGTCAGTATTACAGATAATTAGTCCAATGTCATTTACGCCCATACTGTGCATGTGCTTAACGGCGTTACAGCCGGCACCACCCACACCTATTACTTTAATTATGTTTCTGAATTTGTTCTTTGGGACAAGTTCGTATTCTGGTTCTTCTGACATCGTGATAAACTTTTATAGTTTAGGAAAAGCTGTTTTTCTTTATTTTTATTTAAAAATACAGATAAAAGCGAAGTTGTATCAAAAAATTGCATATTCTTCCAAATATGATAAATTTATCTGAAAAACTATAAGTATCCATTATCGTCGCCAAAATCTGATTTGGCAACTTGCACTTGACGTTTAAGCCAGCTCAGTAGTCCTCCGGTCTGTTGAGGCTCTTCTTGCGGAAATGATGGGTCAACTTCTTTATGGCGACCTACATTACGCGTTTCAAATCCATTGCTAGGGCTGGAAGTTAACTGGCTCTGTGGAATTTCTCCCCAAATTACCTCTTGAGGCACTCGCTCATCTAAAGGTAAGAAACCGGATAAAACCAAGCCAACAACAGTAGCATATTTTGGATCAATAATTTTACTCAAAGAGCTTTCTCCGATATTACGGACGTTGTTGCCAACCCTAATATTCATGCCGTTGGTTACTTTGTCGAAAACGTCTTTTATCATTCGGATATTGGCTGTTCCACCCGTAAGCACAACGCCATTGATGAGTTGTCCTTCGTAGCCAGAGTGCATAATTTCGGCCATTGCCATTGCCGCAATTTCTTTTAGACGCTCTTCAATAATAATACTTACGTTTTTTGCAACGATTTCCTTATCGGGTAAACCTTCAACTCCAGGGATTTTGATAATATCATTTTTGCCTACTTCATCGGGGGGAACATCGCCCATGATGAGTTTGAGCTTTTCGGCGTGGTCGGGTAAAATCTGGAATGCTTTTACGAGGTCATTTGTGATACTTTTTCCCGCAAAAGGAATCACGGAAATATGACGTAAACCGCTTTCGTGAAAAATTGCAACTTCAGTCGTATCACCACCGACGTTTACAACGGCAACACCGAGTTTTTTATCTATTTCGATTAAAACCGACATTGCATCGGCCAAAGGAGAGAATAAAGTATGAACTATCTTTAGCGGTATAAAACGCTTATTATCTTGAATCTTTACGCCAACGCTCTCAATGGTTTGTTGGAGTGTAATATGCGGGTCGTTTGGTGTTGAAATCAAAAAGAAGTTTCCACCGAGTGTTACACCGAAACGTCCGATTGGGTTTTCGGATACTAAAGCACGGTCAATGATAAACTCCTGTGGGAAAGTGTGAATAATGAGGTTTCCAGCGGTTGGGCGAAATGATTTACGAATATCAACCGCCAATTTTTCGATTTCTTCTTTGCGAATCGTTGTGCGGCTATCGTTACGAGTTAAGAAGTTTTGGTGGCTTCTTCCCTCAACATATTCGCCCGAAATATTTACGATTACATTCTGAATATTGATGTCGGCTTTGTCGGATAATTTGGTAAGGATACGGTCAATATCACGAGCTGTAAACTCTAAGTTTACAACTGTTCCATTAGATACACGCCCCTTTTGGGTAGGTTCTTCAACCATATCAAGAATTTTTACTTTCCCAATAGAGTCCATTATCCCTGCCACTGCACAAATCTTTGTGCTACCAATATCTATGCCTACTATTACACCTTTATTCATTCTTGTATTATTTATAAGGCTTTTAGTCCTAAAAGGACGGCTAAAAGTCACAGCTTTTATTTACAAACAATTTGCCCGTCGTATTTCACACTCACTGACGAAAAACTATCCCAGCCCTTAACAGGTAAGATTTGGTTATAAAATATCTTTAATCTATTCAATCTGTTTTCAATATTTGTTGGTTCGCCAAACTCAATAATATGATTACCAACCAATGGAACAACGTTAATATCTCCATTTGCGTCAATATTAAGCTGTGTGAATTGAGCCTTCAAAAAGGAATCTTCGTTGATTATTCTTATAAATTGTAGATTCTTCTCTTGACGCTTAGATTTTAGGTTTGACAAATTTCGGAAATATTCGCCCGAAATTAATAAAATTCTTGCGGAATATCGGTCTGAGAGCGGAAAAAAACTTCCATCGGCATCTACATATACATCATCACGGCCATCGGCCATCATAACTCGACCAATCGGAATGTGCTGTTCGATGTCAACATTGAGTGTTCCTTCTACTCCACGGAACACTTGGCAGTTTTTAATTTGTCGGTTACGCAATACTCGTTGCTCAATTTCTCGCAGGTCGATTTTCTTATAAAGTTTACCGATGAGTTGGTCGCTGCCATATTTTGTGACAAGTGATTCTACGTCTTTTTTGTTGATAAAAAACTGTTTGTCGGCATTTTTGAAATTAATTTCAATTTTCTTACAACGATTTGAAGAAAAACTTTCAGTAGAAAAAGCAATTAAAACCACAATAGCACAGATTGCTATTACTCCCAATAGCACTTTGCCAATTTTACTTAAGTTAATATTAAGAAACATTTTTATAGTTATTAGGAATATTAATTATTTGTGAACAGGTTACTCCTTATTGGGAAACTGGGAAATTTCGTGACCGCTAGTGCGGTTATTGGTAAAAAATTTATGATACAGAAATAAAAACTAATCACCAACTTACAATTTATTCAAAAATTCATTCTGTTTATCCAGTGTTTTGAATTCGTCTGCAAATTTAGGTTCTAAATCGTTTTTACAAAGATTTTTTAGGCGTTCAATGTCCTGATTCCAACGATAACCATCAAAATAAGCCAAACCTTTGTGATCTCTGATTTTATACAAAGCCGATGATTTATAGGCGGTTCCGAGATAAACGTGCTTTAGGCAGTTTTCCTTTCCCCACTTAATTACTCGCCACATGAGCCATTTGCCGAGTGAATGGCTTCGCATATATTCAGTGTCAAAAAAAGCAAACCAGTAATGCAATATATCGCTTTCAAGAATAGCAAACACAAAACCGATTAGTTTACCGTTAATGCTAAATCTGAAAATATGAGTACCTGTTTCTCTCGACAAAATATATTGCCATCGCTCCATGCTCATATTATCGTCGCCGATGCGTTGCGAAATGTATTCTTGACTAAGACCAACGAAATCAGTCGCATTTAAGTCGAAATCTTCTTTTCGGATTACTTCTAATTGAATATTGAGCGGCTCAACTAAACGATTTACACGACGATTTTCTGAGGTATCTTCAAATCTGTCGAGTTCAACTCTCAGACTACGGGCTAAGTAAAAAGTATCTCCTTCGATGCTCAAATTTCCAGTATAAGGGAGAAACCCTTTTTCGTATATTTCGGTCAATTCGCTTTGTGATTCTTTCAGGCAATAAATTGCATAATTGAATGTATAAGTCGAATAATCTACTTTATTTTCAGAAAAAAAAATCTTCATTCCTTATCTATTAATAATTTTCAAAACCTCAGCGGCAATTTCTTTACCCGCATTTGGTTTGGCTAATGTTTTAATGTTTTGGCTCAGCTGCTGCATTTCAGATTTATCATCAGCCAATTTTATTGCATTATCAACTAAAATGTATGCCGCTTCTGTATCTTTTACCAACCAAGCTGCTTTTACATTGACCAAACTCATGGCGTTTTGAGTTTGGTGGTCTTCGGCAGCTGTTGGCAGAGGAACTAAAATCGAAGGCTTTTCGGCCAAACAAAGCTCAGAAACCGATAATGCTCCTGCACGAGAGACAACCAAATCGGCGGCGGCATAAGCCAAATCCATTTCATAAATAAAATCCGAAACAAAAACTCGCCGTGTTTGAAGCGACTCAACTGCTTGTTTGGCCTTATCAATGAATAATTTGCCTGTTTGCCAAATAACCTGCAAATCGTTTGAGATTAGATCATTCAAACCTGCAGAAATAGCTTCGTTAATAGTTCTCGCTCCTTGGCTTCCACCAATTACCAAAAGTGTTTTGCGTTCGGGGTCAAGTCCGAAATGCTTGAATGCTTGCTCTCTTTTGGAGGCTGTTTCTAAAATATCTTTTCTTACGGGATTTCCTGTCATTACAATTTTTTCTTTCGGAAAAAACTGCTCCATGTTTCGGTAAGCCACGCAGATTCTTTGAGCGTTCTTTGCTAAAAACTTATTAGTTACGCCTGCAAAGGAGTTTTGCTCTTGAATAAGCGTTGGAACGCCCAAAAAATTGGCCATTATCAATGTTGGCCCGCTTGCATAGCCACCAACACCAATCGCAATGTCTGGTTTAAAGTCTTTAATGACTCGGTAGGTTTTCCAAAGACTTTTTATCAGCTTTAACGGTAAGCCCAAATTGGCCAACATATTGGAGCGATTGATACCGGCAATCGGCAAACCAATGATTTTGTAGCCGGCTTTTGGCACTTTTTCCATTTCCATTTTGCCTTCTGCCCCAACAAAAAGTATTTCGTTGGTAGAATCAATGGCTTTTAGCTCGTTTGCAATCGCAACCGCTGGATAAATGTGTCCGCCAGTACCTCCACCGCTGATAATAATTTTTTTCATAAACCTTCCACCCCCAAATGGGAACTTAAATATTTGATTTCAGCCACAAGTGGCCTAGTTTTCAGAAATTAAAACTCAATTTTAATCATTTAAAGCTTTTTCATCGTACTCTTCTTTACTTACGCTCAGCACAATACCGATAGCTACGGCAGTAAATAAAATAGATGTGCCGCCCATACTCATCAATGGAAGCGTTTGACCAGTTACAGGACCTAAACCTACATTAATAAACATGTGAATAAATGCCTGAAAAACAATGCTAAAAGTAAGTCCTACGCACAAAAGTCCTCCGAATGCTCGTTGCGTATTGCTGACGTTTTTTAGTCCTCGATATAAAAGCCAAAGATACAAACCCATTACGAAAATAGCACCCAACATTCCGTATTCTTCTACAATAATTGCATAGATATAGTCAGAAAAAGCTTCTGGTAAATAGTTTCGTTGGAAACTATTACCCGGACCAATACCAATTGCTCCGCCACGTGCGATGGCAATCATGGCTTGATCTTTCTGAAAATTATCATCACGGGTAGGATTCCCGATTTCCTTATCTCTATTTATATCAATTTTTGCAAACGCCTCTATACGCTCAAGTACAACTTGCCCACGCCCAAATTCCACGCCCTTTGAGTACAAATAAATGCTTATACTCATCACGATAACTAACGTTCCAATTACTGAAAGAGCCATTCGGAGTAAATATCTGCTTGGTACTCGGCCCATGAACATAATTAAGAAGCAAGTTACACCTAAAATAATAGCTGTCGAGAAATTAGTAATGGCAAGCAATCCGCAGAGTAAGCCACACCAGAATATTAAACCCGAAAGAGTTTTTTGAGTATATTCTACATTTTGTCGGCGGGCCAACATAGCAGCAAGATTTGTGATAAGCACCAAGCGAACAAAGTCTGAAGATTGAAACGAAATTCCTAAGAGGCTAATCCAGCGTTTTGTGCCACCAACGGTTGTTCCGAATAAATAAGTATAAATTAACAAAAAAGGCGTAATCCAAAGTAGTAACTTTGATATACCAGCGTATTTGGTATAATCAATGCGGTGCATCACCCAAATAACAAATAAGCCAAGTAATAAGTGGCCTGTATGCCTAACGAGGTAGCTTTCAGTATTTCCACTTGCTTTTTTATAGGCAAGGGCAGAGCTAGCACTGTAAACTACCAGCATACTAAATAAAGATAGAAGCACGATGATAAACCAGATTTGCCAGTCACCACGTAGTTTGTTTTTCAACCACGTTTCCATGATTTTGCCTTAATGGCATAAAGCCACTGATTAAGATTATAAGGAATAAGCACTATTATAGCTTTAAATATTAGGCAAGTATATGTCTAAATTTAAAACTCGTAACAAATGTAAATTATTTCAAAAAGAAAGAAAAGAAAAATTTGAGATTTTTATTTTAAGGCTTTCAAACGGTATTCTTTATAAAGAATCTTGTTTATTTTTAGCTTTTAGCAAAATTTTATTTGGTTTGACTGTTTAGATTGGTAAATACTTTTAATAAATATTATTACAAAAAAGCCTGTATTTGATGCAAATACAGGCTTTTAGTGAGAAAAAAAATATTATTTTTCTGTTAATCGTGCCTTATTGGCTGCTTTAACCACCAAGAAAATAACCCAAGCCACAATCAAGAACTGTATAACAATTTGGATGAAGTTTCCGTACATGATGTTTACAGGATAAACACCTTTTTCGTCTGGCTGACCCAAGTGTTTAGCAAGGGTTTTAAAATCTACGCCAGCAAGGAAATACCCAACGAAAGGCATGATGATATCATCAACCAATGAAGTTGTGATTTTGGCAAAAGCACCACCAATAATAACACCAACGGCTAAATCAAGCACGTTGCCTTGGGTAATAAATGTTTTGAATTCTTTTAACATAGCTTTAAAAAGATTTAAATATGGTAAATTATTACAGATTGAATACAAATCCTGCTGAAAAGCCTTCGCTGATTTGGAATTTTTTAACAATATCAGCATCATAAACTCCCAAAAGCGTGAGGTTTACATTCAAATATTTATTCACTTTAGCAGTTGTAATAAGCATTACGTTGTGATCCATTGGCTTTGTATTTGGAGCGTAAGCAACAAAACCTTGATAACGCCATTTTAGATTAACGTTTTTGGCAATGTCTTTATCAAATGCCGCAACTACTTGAAAACCCATTTCGTTTAAAACTTTCCCTTTTTTGGTGCCATAAGAGCGTTTGATTACTTTTCCATCTTCGCTTATATCTTTGGCTGTGTTATCAAAAACTTCGTCATTGCTCATAAATGTCTGGCGAAGTACAGCACCGCCCAATTGCACAACAAAGTATTTCTTAGGTTTCCATTCAAGACCAACACCTTCTGAAAGAAAAGCAGGAGCAAATAGTGCCGAAATTTTATTGCCTTTTACACCTTTTGCATCATAAGCAAAACCTGAGGCAAACTGAGAAAGGAAATTGACTCCAGCAAACCAGTTGACCGTCGGCGATATTCTGCTTGCATATTTGTTATCAATAAAGATGCGGTCGATGCTTTTGCGGGCATCTTGTCCTTTAAACTTCTGGGTACCATATTGAAATTGAATGTCAGAAGTGAAAACACCTTTTTTCTTGTGATAAACACCTTTATTATTAAAATAAAAGCCAAGTCCAAAGTTGCCAACTCCACCCTGAGTTTTTTCCCAAGCATCATTGAAGCCTGATTGAGAAAAATTAATGCCAAATTGCGTGCTGCCTGGGTCCCAAAAACCAACTTTGAGTGAATCTTCGAGAGTTTTGGGTGCTTCTTGAGCGAAAGTGCAGGCAGCAAAAGATAAGTAGCAGATTGCTAAGAAAATCATTTTCATTACAAAATAGAGGTTTAGTTAATAAATTAGTTTAACTTATGAATTGAAATAATTACTTAAAACTTTTGAACTGACAAATTAATTGTTGTATCGGTCAATTTAAGACTTAGAGAAGAAGAAATAGTAACAGCAAATAGTAAAAAAAACTTTAAACCCCATTTACGACAATCTTATAAATGGGGTTTATTTAAATTATTCAAAAACGATTACGGTTTTCGATTGCATAAATTGTAGCGGAAAAATTGTTTTTGAATCCCCAGTTTTGAGCGTAATCGTTGTATTATCCATCGCAATGATTTCTCCTTTGATGCCATCAATTTCAATAGTTTGTCCTTCTTTATAGCGGTTTTTACTATAAAATGAAGAAATGATATTCAATAAAATTTCTTTTGAAGCAAAGCCATAGCCAATCGCAAAGGCAAGAATAATTCCGCCCACCAAGAGATTAAAACTTGATTCTAAAAGGCTAGTATTGATACCCACTTGTGCTACTGATTGAATCACGAAAATTACCAACAAAAAAAAGAAAATAGCCGTTCCGATAAGTTTTCCTGCCGCAATATTGAACGATTTACAGAGCGTAACCACAAAGTTTTTGAGAGCATCTGCTAAGAAAATGCCAGCAGAAAGCATTAATGTAGAAGAAATAAGTTTAGGAATAAATTCTACTAAAAGCTTTACTATATCCGAAATTGCTGGCACGCCAAGAGTATCGGCGGCAGGGCGAAGCATAAATATCAGTATGAAGTAATATAGTGTTTTTGAAATAATAGAACTCAACTTTATTTCCAATTTCAAGCCTTTGATTGCATCAATTTCGTTCAGTTTATCGCCTATTTTGTCAGCACCAATTTGTTCGAGCATCTTTTTTGTCACGGCAGCTACCATTTTGGCAACTCCCCAACCTATCAATAAAATGAGTACGGCTCCTATTAGATTATAGAAGAAAGTCATGAAACTTCTGATCATGTCATTAAAAGTTGCCAGTAGTGTATCTGTAAAGCTCAGTGTCGGTTTCATGGGTGTTACTTAATTTGTGAAAAAGGTTATTGTTAAATATTGAGACAAAAGACATGAGATTAGAAACAAGATACTGTTCGCCTGAGCGATAAAATGCTAAAATCAAGAAGTTACATTATTTTAATTTGTCGATTGTCTCCTTTATAAATTATCTTTCAGCTCTAATTCTTGTAAAAGTTTTAGTCCTGCCACCATTGTTTCGCCCAAAAACATCTGTACGATTTGCATGGCATTACGTATAGTATCAATTTCTGACGTAAGCATGCCTTTCAGATGCTCGGGTGCGGTTTCACCAAAATCAAAATCTTCCATGTGTGATTGTAAATTTAAAGTATTTGTTATTTTTTCCAGAACCAAATTGCTTTGGAAACAATTATTAAAAAGAAAACAATGTTTTCTGCGTAAATCTTTCTTAATTTCTCTCTCGTACGCATCAAACGCATTTTTACAGCATTTTCACTAATTTTGAATGTATCGGAAATTTCTTTAAGACTAAAATCGTCTTGATATTTCATCAGTAACATAGCACGTTCATCAGGGTCAATTTTTTGCAAGGCTTTTTTTAAATCCTTTGCTTGAATTTCGACTAATTCAGATTCGTCTTTTTCTTGTTCTGGATCAAAGTTTACGTCGAGTGTAGTTTCGGCTTGTTTTTTAACCATCCTTATTTGATCAATACAATAATTGTAGGTAATCGAATATAGCCAAGTCGAAAACTTCGAATGTTCTTTAAAACCACCAATATTCAGAACCAAACGCAAAAATATATCATGCGTAACATCTTCAGCTTGAACTTCGTTTTTTACAAAGGATAGGCATTTTCTGTAAACTTTATCAACGTAACGGTGGTAGAGTTCCTCAAAATATAGATTTCGTTGGGTTTCGACATACAGTCGTACCAACTCCTCATCAGGAGTATTTTTAAAGGCTTTATTTTTCAATTTCGACTAAGTGATTAGAAAAAAGTAACACTTTTAGTGTTTTTTATTTATGGTTTGATTGTGTAATTCTTATATTATAAATGTAAAAACGTATCGGTGTTATAGAAAAATTAAAGTCTATCTTCGTTTCCGAACGTATAAATACATTTTTACGATTTTTTTGTTTGTGCACGCTAATTATTGTTTTTTCAAATATAGTTACTGAGATGAAAATAAGTGACAAAACTATAGTTGTTACTTTATTGATTATCAAGCTTTTATCGCTTCGGCAAACCATCTCTGCGTCAAACCGTCTCATTTCTTGTGTCTCAGTATTTAAAAAAAACTAGCATCTCCTAAATTTTCAAAAGAATTAGTATGCGATTTTTGATTTTGCCTATACTTTTTATAACGTTATTTATTGGCTTTATGACTATCCAAAAAGGGCATTTTTCTAACCATTTTGGCTTTATTTGAGATTTTAAGTAACCCACGGTCATTGGCTAAAAGGTATAGTAAGGTAATAAGCTCATAGACCACTATTTAGCTTTTCGAAAATTTATCGTTTAATAATATTGTATTACCAAAAAACAAATTTCAAATAAAATTAATAGTATGCTTGCATAATATTAATTCTTTTTTTTACTAACTTTCGGAATATTTTATACCTTAAATTTCAAAAAATAACAACATGACAGCAAAAGAATACTTACAGAACACAGCTTCAGGCCTCACAGCGACAGAGGTTGATGGCGTAACGACAACCTTACATTTTGATTTTGGCGATGGTGCCGATTACTCAATGGTGGTAGCTGACGGAAAGGCTGAGTTTGTAGAAGGTTTTGTAGGAATAGCAGAATGTGTAATAAAAGCAGAAGCCGATGATTTTGTAAAAATCGCAACGGGCGATATGAACCCAATGATGGCGATGATGATGGGAAAACTAAAACTATCGAACGCAGGAGCAATGATGAAATATGCTAAAATGTTGGGGTTGATGTAAAAAATAATAATTTGAAAGCGGTACGCCGCAGCATTTTGGAAATAAGCTGATTTGAAAATTCTTTCAATAAACATTTATCGTAAATTAAAACAAGCTCATTTTTGCCTTCATCACCTAATCTTTAAATTATCATAACTTCAAATTATAATTTTTCCATGGCAAAGAACTATTTCAATAAGAGAAACGTGGACTTCTTACTATATGAAGTTCACGAGGCAGAAACGTTGACACAACATGCTCGCTATGCCGACCACAACAAAGATACTTTTGATATGACGATTGATGCAGCAACCCAAATTGCTGACAATCTGATGTTTCCGTTTGTTAAAGATGTCGATAAAAATCAACCAGAACTTAAAGATGGGAAAGTAAGGGTTCATCCTGCTATCAGCAATTATTTGAAAGCCTTAGGAGAATCGGGCATTATCGGGGCTGACTTTGATTATGAAGATGGAGGATCTCAATTACCCGTAATGATTTCGAGCATTTTGGGTTATATCTTGATGTCGGCCAATAATGGAATGATGTTTACTGGACTCACGGCTGGTGCGGCTCGTCTGATTGCCAGTTTTGGTTCGCAAGAATTGAAAGATGCTTACATTCCGAATATGATTTCGGGGAAATGGCAAGGAACAATGTGCCTTACCGAGCCACAAGCTGGAAGTTCGTTATCGGATATTACTTCAACGGCCGAGCTATTGGCTGATGGAACATATAAAATGCGTGGACAAAAGGTCTTCATTTCGGCGGGCGACCACGATGCAACTGATAATGTAATACATCTATTCATTGGTCGTATCAAAGGAGCTCCGCTTGGCACAAAGGGAATTTCGTTGTTTATTATTCCCAAATTCCGCATAGATGGTGCTGATAATGATGTGACTTCAATGGGAATTTATCATAAATTAGGTCAAAAAGGTGTGCCTGCTATGCACTTGGGCTTTGGTGATAAAAATGATGACTGTATCGGGTATTTGGTTGGGGAACCAAATAAGGGTTTGAATTATATGTTTCAAATGATGAACGAGGCTCGTATTGGCGTGGGTATCACGGGAGCGTCTATTGCATCGGCAGCTTATTATGCGTCACTCGAGTACGCTAAAGAGCGTCCGCAAAGCCGTCGATCAAACCAGAAACACGCACTTGATGCTCCACAGATTCAGATTATTCAGCATCCAGATGTGAAACGAATGTTATTGTTTCAGAAAGCTGTTGTTGAAGGTTCGTTGTCGCTTTTGCTCGAAACATCTAAATTCTTTGACCTTGCGGAGGCATCTGACAATCCAGAAGAAAAAGAAAATGCTCATTTGATGCTCGAATTGCTAACACCAATTGCCAAGACTTTCCCTTGTGAATATGGTATGAAAGCAACTAGCGATGCAGTACAATGTTTTGGTGGTTATGGTTTTACGGAAGATTTTCCTGTGGAACAATATTATCGGGATATTCGTATTACACCAATTTATGAAGGAACAACGGGTATTCAGTCGCAAGATTTATTAGGCAGAAAAGTTCCGATGGCAGGAGGAAAGGCAACTATGCTTCTCGCCCAAGAAATTGGTAAAACAGTAATGGCGGCTTTACAATATGATGAGTTGAAGCGTTATGCAATTTTGCTAAAAGAAGAAGGTGAACGCCTACAAAAAGTAACAATTCACTTGTTAGGAATTGCTGGAACAGGCGATGTTGAGCGTTTCTTATCTGATGCTACGCTTTATATGGAAATGTTTAGTTTGAATGTAGTAGCTTGGCAATGGCTGAAACAAGCACTTGTGGCGAAACAAAAAGTAATTATTTCTTCGGATAATGCTGATAATGTGGAGTTTTATGAAAGTAAAATTCACACGATGAAGTATTTTTTCCACTACGAAATTCCGAAAACTCAAGGTTTAGCAACCCGATTGATGGACGAAGAAGTATTGACGATTATGACTGAGAAAGAAGTTGTTATGTAAAAAGGTCAACAAATAACAGTAAAACAAAACCCCCGAAGTAGTCTTTCTATTTCGGGGGTTTTTGTTTTATTTGAACTATTTTAATTAGTTTTTACCGCTTGTTTGAGTTCCAGCTGGTTGAGATTGTTTCGCTTGTTGCATTGGGTTTTGGCCTTGCGGACGGTACGAACCTTGTTTAAATGCTTGGAACTTAGTTGGTTTTTCTGGCTCACGAGGGAACGCATTATTATCAGTGTCGATATCAGCAATTTCGTAGAATGGATCAAGGGTAAATTTCGTTACCTTTTTCTTTGTCGGAATTGTTTTCTTCACTTCTTTGTCATTCAATCGCCAGATTTCAGCAGGAATTCTAACGATTTCGTTAGTGCCATCTTCATAATCCAACTTGATGATAACAGGCATCGGTAAACCACCTTTGTTTTTCACTTTCAAAACATAGTAGTTCATTCCCGACTCTAAAACTTTACGCTCATCTTCGCTCAAACTTGATTTGTATTGCTCAGATTTTTGCTTTTCTGTTGCTGAAACGGTATATCTATCATAAGAATTATAGAAATCTCTCATCGTAGAATCGGCTTCTACAACAGTTTGCTTAATATCAGTTTGGTTACGAATATTGCTCAAAGTTTGTTTTTTTGCTTCTGAATCCGCTTTTTCTGTTGCTTTTTTAGCAATAGGATCTTGGTTATCAGCAGCATACCATTCAACTTCTGCCAAATCTTGGTCGGCGGCTTCAACACCGTAAAACCATCCTTTCCAAAACCAATCTAAGTCAACTCCCGAAGCATCTTCCATTGTACGGAAAAAATCGGAAGGAGTTGGCGATTTGAACGCCCAACGACGTGCATATTCTTTGAAAGCATAGTCGAATAATTCACGACCCATAATAGTTTCACGCAAGATGTTCAATCCAGTTGCTGGTTTTGCGTACGCATTTGGTCCGAAAGCCATGATATTATCCGAACTCGACATGATTGACACTTGTTGTGTCTTGTCAGTCTTCATGTAAGGAACAATATTTTGTGGTTCGCCACGGCGAGAAGGGAAGTTTCTGTCCCACTCTTGCTCGGCTAAATATTGGCAGAAAGTATTCAAACCTTCGTCCATCCACGACCATTGACGTTCGTCAGTATTTACAATCATCGGGAAGAAGTTATGACCAACTTCGTGAATAATTACACCAATCATGCCCGCTTTTACTTGTTCTGAATAAGTTCCATCAGCTTCCGGACGACCACCGTTGAATGAAATCATAGGGTATTCCATGCCACCGCCAGCGGTTGCATGGCAAGAAATAGCTACTGGATAAGGATATTGAACAGTACGATTTCCGTAGCTTCTCAAAGTATGCTCAACTGTGCGAGTTGAATATTGTCCCCAAAGTGGATTTCCCTCTTTTGAATAGAATGACATACTCCATATTTTGCGTCCGTTATTATAAATATCGGTTTGCATGGCATCCCATATAAATTTACGTGAAGATGTAAAAGCAAAGTCACGTACATTGGTTGCTTTGTAAATCCAAGTTTTTTTGCCAGTTGGCTTTGTCTTCTCGGCCTCAATGGCTTCTTCTTGTGTAACAATTACAATAGGCGTTTTTGATGTTGCAGCTTGTTGCAAACGTTTTGCTTGCGTTGCGGTCAATACTTTATCATAGTTCTGACATTCGCCAGTTGCACCTACAACGTGGTCGTTAGGAACAGTGATTTCTACTTTATAATCTCCGAAAGGTAGTGTAAATTCTCCTTGACCCAAGAATTGTTTGTGTTGCCAGCCATTTACATCATCATAAACCGCCATACGTGGAAACCAGTGAGCAATGAAATAGTTGTAGTTGCCATCTTTTGCAAAAAACTCCATGCCCGAGCGACCATAATAATTAGTAATGTTGTAATTCCAATCAATGCGGAAAGCATAAGATAAACTTGGTTTCAATGGTGTCGGAATTTCAACACGCATCATTGTTCCGTTGATTGTGTATTTCAAATCTGCACCGGTTTTGGCGTCTTTTACAACCGTAATTTTGTAGCCATACTCTTTATTGCCCGAAATTCCACCAAAAACTGATGAAGGAGCATTTACGTTTTGAAGGGCATTAAACGACATTCCTTGAGCATCAACACCGCCCGTTTTTGTCATGGCGTTTATTGAACCTTTATCAAAAAGATTTTGGTCGAGCTGTAACCACAAATAACGTAACTCATCAGGCGATTTATTGGTATAAGTAATTACCTCCGTTCCTATAATTTTCTGATTCACATCGTCTAATTCAGCTTTGATGTCATAATCAGCCTTTTGTTGCCAATAGTCTTTTCCTGGAGCTCCAGAAGCTGTACGATAGGTGTTTGGGGTTGGAAGTTCAGTCCCCATTTGTTCAAAACGTGTGTTGGCGTTATATTGATTGCCGCCTTGCTGGGCAAACGAAAATAATGTTTGAAGTATTAAAAGCGTAGCGAAAAGGAGTTCGCTTACTCGAAACGTTCTACCTAATACTGATAGTTTTCTCATAAAGTATGATGAAGGGTTAGTGAAATTAAGAATTTGAAATATAAAAATGTAGATTCGCTGAGGCGAACCGTAAAGAATGATTTTATGTCAAACTATACAATGGTTCTTCTATTTATTTAATGACAAATATAGAAATAAATGCTAAAACTACCTTAAAATAAGGCAATTTCAGAGAAATTTGAGATAAACAGGATTTTACTTTCGACGAGGCTTATGGGCTATTGCTGCTACAACTGCAATTTCTATACTTGCTCCACCTGGTAAATTGGCCACTCCAACAGTTGTACGTGCAGGAAAATCGGCTGTAAAATACTTGCCGTAAATTTCGTTTACTTTTGCAAAGTTATTCATGTCTTTTATATAAATAGTTGTATTTACAATATCACTCAACTTGGCATCAGCAGCTTCTAAAACAGCTTTGATGTTTTCCATGATGCGAACAGTTTCTGCTTCAAAGCCACCATCAACGAGTTTTCGTGTTGTGGGGTCGAGGCCAATTTGACCCGCCACAAACAAAAAACCCTTGGATTTAACCGCCTGACTGTACGGAGCAATTGGTACGGGAGCTTTATCAGTCTTAATAATTTCTTTGTTTTGTGCAAAAGCAAGATTTGTTATAAAAAACAAGCTCAAAATGAGTTTTTTCATGATTTCCTTAGTTTTGTATTTTTGTCTGCACCTAAGGTATGACAAAAATTTTAAGTAAATATTTTGCAATTTTCTTCAATTTACTCAAAAAAGCAAGGTTTTATAAAAGAAAGAGTTTAGTCTTTAATAACTAAGCTCTTTCTTCCAGAATTTAATTATTATACTACTTATATCGTTTTTCGATTTCCTCCAAACTCATGCCTTTTGTTTCAAAAACTATGTATTTAGCGAAGAGTAAGCCTAGTAATACGACTGTCATGTAAATTCCAAAAATTCCGCCATTTGTGCCGAGCGATGTTGCTGCCAATATCGGAAACGAATATGCTACACAAGCATCAAAAACCCAATGGTTGAAACTACCCATACTCGAAGCAAAACCTCTGATTTTAAGTGGGTAAATCTCCGAAATTAATAGCCAACCCAATGGCCCGAGGCTAATGGCAAAGAAAATAATATAGACATAAACTCCGCCCACAAGCATAATTTTTTGTAGTTCTGGACTTAGAGAGTCTTTCATATAAAAAGCCAAACCAACCGTAGCCAAACAAATCGCTGTTCCGATAAGGCCAGTGTAAAGAATTTGTTTCCTGCCAAATTTATCCAAAATCATAATCGCCAAAAATGTAGACGCAGCATTGATTACACCCACGCCAACGGTAGCGAGAGCTGCAGTATTGCCATCAGGAAATACATTCTTGAAAATATCGGTAGAAAAATAGATGATTGCATTGATACCAGAAAATTGCTGAATAAAAAAAATACCGATACCAATAAACAACGGAACACGTAAACGCTTTCTAAATAGCATTCTCCAGTTGCCTTTGTTGTGTTTTTCGTCTTCAATAATCTGGCGAGTTTGAGCAACTTCAAGCAATGCTTGCTCGGGGTCACGTAGGCGATTCAAAACTTCAAGAGCCTCGGCATCACGTCCTTTTCCGATTAACCAGCGTGGACTTTCTGGCACAAAAAACATTCCAACCATTAAGATTACAGCAGGAATAAAGCCCGTCCAAAACATACTTCTCCAACCGTCTTCTTGGTCGGCAAAGAAATATCCAACCACATAAGAAAGTAAAATTCCGAGTGTAATTGCTAGTTGGAAGAATGTTACGAGTTTACCTCTCTTGTCGGTTGGAGCGATTTCTGCCAAATAAAGCGGCACCGTTGAGGCAACGATTCCGATTGCTAATCCTAAAAATAGACGCCCGATGATTAGGAAAGAAACCGTTGGTGCGATAGCGGTTATAATTGAACCAACAACGAAGACAAATGAAGCAATAATATTGATTTTTTTACGACCCAATAAATCGGTCAGAGGGCCGCTAATAAAAGGTCCAGCCATACCACCAAATAGTACAGCACTTACAATAATGCCTTCGGTTTCGGGGCTTGGGTTGAACTTTGCACGAAGTTGAGGCAGGGCAACATTGATAACGCCTGTATCAAAGCCA
>CAMAQF010000050.1 GCA_945860265.1 Emticicia agri
AACGAGAAAAGTTTTTCTTTATTATTTGCTCAAATTCTTCATCTTCGTTTAATATTTCTTTGCTAAATACTTCTCTCAAAAGCTTTTTAAAAGTTTCTGGTTCTTCAGTGATTTATTCACGCAAAGCATCTTTCACTATTTTTTTATCCAAAACTGCTGTCATAATTATAATATTTTTTCAAATTTAACGATTTATGTTGAATAAAGTTTTTTTGAAAAACGAAATAATTACTTAGCAATTTGTTGACTTGGTCGGATGGGTTCGAAACCGTTTTTGAAATCAGGTATACAATAACGTCTGCTATTGCCAAAGACCTTGATTTTAGTTAAAACTGTCATATTGTTAGTTTCGATAAACTCTGGTAGATGTTAGTTGGTTGGAGTGGCTGTAGACTTTCACCATAATTTGTAAAAATAAAAGCAATTGGCAAAATATAAGTTCCTTCGTAGCTCATACCTTAAAGCGGAAGTTTCTTAAAGCCTGTTATGATACTTGCCCCAAAACCTTCACTATTTTCAAAACTTGGGGTCATTTTGGGGTAAAAAGCTTAAATATCTTCAATCTTTCCGACACGGTTTACTTTGAATTGAATAAAAATTCTACAGTACATTCTTGATAAGATAGCTTTGCAAGTACAATCAATACTTTTCTTGGCGAGTTCAATGAATACGAGATTTCTATCTAATTTTTTTTGGGCAGTGCAATTGGTAGAAATAAGTATTCCGATAAGTAGATAAAAAAGTAGAATGTTTTATTGATGGTTTTACTTGATTGAAAATCAAAAAGGTCATATTGAATATCCCGAATGACATTTTTATCTTTCAACAATTTCTAAATCATTGAAATGAGTAAAATGTTTGCTGTTCAATGTGGCTAATTTTAGTCCATGAAACTTTGCTGTCGAAGCAATCAATAAATCCATTGCATCGCTGGTTTTACGTTTTTTCCTGAAATTTCTGTGAAGATTAATAGTTGTTTCAATAATTTCCTTGGTTAATGGGAGAATTTCGACATTTTCAAAAAATGTGTGCCAAAAAGTATCTTGGTCAGCATTACTTCCTTTTAAAACCTCAAAGTAAACGACAACCGAAACTGCAAAATATTGATGATTTTGAGATAATTGGAATAAAAAGGAATTTGATTTTTCTGTTTTTCTAAAATACGCTATCAACACAGATGAATCTAAGTAAATTAACTCATTTTCCATCTTTTATTTAGTTGTTTTCTTGTTTTTTTTGCCTCTTCAAAACCTTCATCTGTCATAACTGGTCCATTTAAAAGTAGTTTTTGCCAGTCAGTCAGCGAAGTTTTGGGCGTAATTTGCTCTATATCTTTTTTTAATTGTACTTGCTGAACTTGTGGTAATTGTTTGACTAATTCCAAAATTTGTTCATAACCAAGCTCTAATGTTAATTCCATTGTTTAGTCATATTTTCTGAACAAATATAGGAAATAACTATGATCAATACAAAAAAGGTCTTAGAATTTCTCCTAAGACCTTTTTTGTGTTTATTAAGTTGGCTGATATTACATCATGCCGCCCATGCCGCCACCGCCATGCGAGTGACCCATATCAGCACCTTTTTCTTCTTGAATATCAGAAACAACTGCTTCAGTTGTAAGTAATAAACCTGCGATTGATGCGGCGTTTTCGAGAGCCAAACGTGTTACTTTCGTAGGGTCTATGATACCAGCAGCCAACATATTTTCAAATTTATCTTCACGAGCGTTATAGCCGTAATCGTCTTTTCCGTTTTTCACTTCTTGTAAAATTACCGAACCTTCGCCACCTGCATTTGCTACAATACAACGTAATGGAGATTCGATTGCCGAACGGATGATTGCGATACCAGTAGTTTCGTCACCGTTTAAGCCCTCAAGTCCAACCAAAGCTGACTGAGCACGAATAAATGCTACACCACCACCAGCTACTATACCTTCTTCAACCGCAGCACGAGTTGCGTGAAGTGCATCATCAACACGGTCCTTTTTCTCTTTCATTTCAACCTCAGTTGCAGCACCTATGTATATTATAGCTACACCGCCTGACAACTTAGCTAAACGTTCTTGTAATTTCTCACGATCATAGTCAGAAGTTGTTGATTCCATCTGAGCTTTGATTTGGTTTACGCGGCCAGCGATTAACTCTTGGTCACCTGCACCATTAACGATTGTAGTATTATCTTTGTCGATAATGATTTTATCGCAATGTCCTAAGTAAGAAATATCAGCATTTTCCAATTTGAATCCTCTTTCTTCTGCAATTACAGTACCACCAGTCAAGATTGCGATATCTTCTAACATTGCTTTACGACGATCGCCGAAACCTGGAGCTTTTACAGCTGCAACTTTCAATGCACCACGGATTTTGTTTACTACTAAAGTAGCAAGAGCTTCGCCATCAACATCTTCGGCGATGATTAATAACGGACGGCCAGTTTGTGCTACACCTTCTAATACTGGAAGAAGTTCTTTCATCGAAGAAACTTTTTTCTCAGAAATCAAGATGAATGGTTTTTCCATTTCAACTTCCATTTTTTCAGCATTAGTCACGAAGTATGGAGATAAATAACCTCTGTCGAACTGCATACCTTCTACAGTTTTAACTTCAGTTTCTGTTCCACGAGCTTCTTCAACTGTGATTACACCTTCTTTTCCAACTTTCTCCATTGCGTGAGCAATCATCTGACCAATTTCAAAGTCGTTGTTGGCAGATATTGTTGCTACTTGCTCAATTTCTTTTGAAGTTGATATTGGCTTAGATTGTGCTTTCAAAGACGCTACAACTGCTGTTACTGCTTTTTCGATTCCACGTTTCAAATCCATTGGATTTGCACCAGCCGCTACGTTTTTTGCACCGATAGTGTAGATAGATTGTGCTAGTACAGTGGCAGTTGTAGTACCGTCACCCGCTTGGTCAGCAGTTTTAGAAGCTACTTCTTTCACGAGTTGAGCACCCATATTTTCGATAGGGTCTTTCAATTCGATTTCTTTCGCTACTGTAACACCATCTTTAGTGATAGCAGGTGAACCGAATTTTTTATCGATGATAACATTACGACCTTTTGGTCCAAGTGTTACTTTTACTGCATTTGCAAGAGTGTCAACACCACGTTTCAACTTCTCTCTTGCGTCTGTATCAAATATAATTTGCTTTGCCATTTTTTGAATTAAAAATTAAAAATTTTGAATGAAGAATTTTAAGCTCCCTTTTAGGGGCAGGGGGGTTATACAATTGCGTAAATATCAGACTCACGCATGATGAGGTATTCTTTACCGTCAACAGTAATTTCTGTACCAGCATATTTACCATAAAGTACGTTGTCACCTACTTTTACTAATGTTGGCTCATCTTTTTTACCTGGACCTGCTGCTACTACAATACCTTTTTGTGGTTTTTCTTTAGCTGTATCAGGGATAATGATACCGAATGCTGTTTTTTCCTCTGCCGGAGCAGCTTCTACCAATACTCTGTCTGCTAAGGGCTTGATGTTTACTGACATTTTATTCTGAGTTTTTGAGTTTAAAAAATTTAAGATTTAAAATAAGAAGTTTAGAATTGAAGAAACAACACTTAAAAACAATTTAAAAATTGAATCTTTTTTCCTGTCTCGAATCTTGAATCACGAATCTATAACGTTATAACACTACCACAAAAGTTTTGCCAACAAACTGTAAAGGTACGATTTTCTGACAAAATTTCAGTTTTAACTGCCAAAAATGTTTCAAATACTGACAAGAAATGTTTTGTTTTAAGTTTTTTTGTTATGTTGTCAGTCTATGTTTGGTTTTAAAAACTATATCGAAGTGCCATACCCAATAAGTTTTCGTCAGTTTTTAGTTGTAAATTTCTTATATTGTTTTGTCCGAGTGCTTTGTTATATTTGATTGCTGCTTTTTTTATATTAGCTTTCCCTATTAATGAGCAAGTTATGCTTCCAACTACTGTTTACCCGATAATACCCATATAAGTACTAATATAAAATTCACTTTGGCGAGTACGAGGTTTGTTGAGCGTAGCCAGTACCCAGATGGTTGGTATAAAACCGATTGCTTGCCCGATGATAGTGAATGTTTTGTAGCGACGGTAATGAATATTCACCTCTGGATTATTTAAATCAAAGAAGGGGACTTCGAGCGAGTTATAGCTACTTAATAGGCGTTCACCGTAATAATATGGGCCATTTACTTTTTGTAAAGGCTTTAGATAATATAGCTTTCGTGTAATATTTGGATGAAAATTAGTCGAATCTTTTTGAGCAAAAATGCTGAAAGACAGAATTAAAAGTAACAGTGTGGTAATGATTTTCATTTGAATTGTATTTTTTTATAGCATAATTTAATTTTATCGGTTAAATTTTTCCCGCGGGAACGTACAATTTGGACGATCCTGCAAAATTCATCAGAATCTGCTTTTTTCAATCTTAGGTAAAACTAAAATGTGTTGCAAATCTATGCTAAAATTGGTTTAATTACTTTTCCTGCAACATCTGTTAATCTAAATGGTCGCCCTTGGAAGGCATAAGTTAGCTTTTCGTGGTCAAAACCCATCAAATGCAAGATAGTTGCTTGCAAATCATGAACGTGCGTACGGTCTTTCACACCATAATACCCTAGATCGTCGGTTTGGCCAAAAGTCATACCTTTTTTTAGTCCACCACCTGCCATAAAGACAGTAAAAGCATCCAAATGATGATCACGCCCTTTAAAGGGCAATGTTTGTCCGTCCCGATTTTCTTGCATGGGGGTTCGGCCAAATTCTCCTCCCCAAACTATCAAGGTTTCATCAAGCAAACCACGCATTTTAAGGTCTTTTATTAAGGCCGTTACCGAGCGGTCAGTTACATGACATAAATCTTTAAAACCGCCATCGAGAGAAAGGCGTTGGTCGGTGCCATGTGAATCCCAACCCCAATGGAAAAGCTGGACGAAACGAACACCATTTTCTATTAAGCGTCTGGCCAATAGACAGTTATTGGCAAAAGAACCTTCGCCTGGCACAGCACCGTACATATTTCGTACCCATTCGGGTTCTTTGCTGGTGTCCATTACCTCGGGAACAGACATTTGCATTCTGAACGCCATCTCGTACTGTGAAATACGAGTCAAGATTTCGGGGTCTTGTACGGCTTCGTATTGTTGTTTATTTATTTCGTTGATTGCCTCGATGGTTTGTTTTCGAATATCTCGACTCATGCCATGCGGGTCAGAGACATACAATACTGGGTCGCCACCTGTCCGGCACTGAACGCCTTGATAAATAGATGGTAAAAATCCACTGCCCCAAACGCTTTTTCCTGCATCGGGGCTTCGTCCGCCCGAGGCCAAAACAATAAATCCTGGAAGATTTTGATTCTCAGAACCTAATCCATAAACTGACCATGCACCAATACTTGGTCGCCCAAGTCTTGGGCTTCCGGTGTGCATCAATAGTTGAGCAGGGGCATGATTGAACTGGTCGGTATACATGGCTTTCAAGAAAGTCAATTCATCGGCAACTTCGGGTAAGTAGGGTAGAAAGTCAGAAATTAACGCTCCTGAATTTCCGTGTTGACTAAATTGTCCGATTGAACCCAGCATCTTAGGTACTCCTCTGATAAAGGCAAACTTTTTTCCTTCCAAAAATTCTTGTGGACAATCCTGCCCATCAAATTTTTGCAATGCTGGTTTATAATCGAAGAGTTCTAATTGCGATGGAGCTCCCGCCATGTGAATATAAATCACCTGTTTTACTTTTGGAGTAAAATGTGGTTGCTTCGGAAACATCGGGTCGGTGAGTGCTTGTGCTTGATTTTCTTTTCCCGAACATCCGCCTAGTAGTGAACCAAAAGCCATTGCTCCAAGCCCCGTTGTGCAGGTTTGTAGAAAATGGCGACGGGTTTGGTACTCTGCTTCAGCGTGAAGAAACTCTTTGATTAACTTTTGCATGATAAAGTTTGAATTTGCCACCTAAATTACGAAAATATTTGTATTACCAAGTTTGAGATATATAAAATCTTATAAAATCAATGGGATGACAAATCAAAACGGCTCAGGTTTAAAAATCTGAGCCGTTGGCTATTTATTTTATGCTGTTATTTTTTCAGATGCAATACTTTCATAAACACCATCCCAAAGTTCGATACGTTTTTGGAGCGATTGAACAGTGGCTGCTTCAGCTTCTTTCCAAAACTCTTCATTTTCACCGCACAAATTGGCCGTCATTTGTAAAGATAGGTGGCTGTGATGGTCGCCGTCTACTTCGATGTGGCGTTCAAGATAATATTTGAAAGTAGAGATTTTCTCTGGAACACTCAAATGAATATCATTTATTATTGACATAAACATTCCTGGAATCAAATCTTCACGACCGAATGTAAAAATAGCCGCTTGGAGATAAGATTTATTGCTATTGATAATATCAAATGTAAAATTTACAAAACTACGAGCGGCATCGGGTGTGCCAGCCATAACGAGTGACGATTGTAAGTCGGCTGATTCTTTCAAAATCGAAATGAATTTTTCGATTTGAGAAGTTTCTACTTCCGCTTGATGCATGGCATCTAAGTATAACTCAAAATGACTTTTACGTACGCCATTCATATCTACATCTGATTCTTCACCTGCTACAATTTCGTTGATTAAATAGCGAGTTTCAGCCGACCCAACTGGAAACCACGGCACCGTTGTACAAGTAAGATTGCTTTGCAACGATTTTAGCAACGACATAAAATCCCATACTGCATAAACATGATACTGCATGAAAACTTTTAGGTCGTCGAGGTCATTGATTACTGAATAGACTTTATGATTGATAATTTGTTGTCTTAAAGGTTCGATTTTTTCTTGAATTGATTCTATGTAATGGTTCATGATAAAAATTAGATATTTTTTTGACTAACATTTTAATACGTGAAAATGTTAGGTTTTGCATAAGTTTTAATAAAAAAATTTAGATTTTATCGAACTAAGGGAAAGTTATTGAGGGGGTTTTAGTTAAAAATTACGCATCAGTCGAAAAGCATGGTAAATAGTAGTATTTCGTTCATGTCTAAAAACGGTATTTGGTGTGTGGCATTACCAAACAAAAACTTAGTAGGTATACTTAATTACCAACATTTTTTGAACCATATCTATGACTACCTATTATCATTTAGACTTTCACCTACTTAAGCTTTCGAGATGTGTCTTAATTTCTTTTAACCGAGATTCTTTTTCCTAAAAAACCAAAATTCTTAATAAAGAATAATATTAATCTACAAATTCTCAAACAGTTAAAATTTGGCTATAAGCTTGATACCCCCCTGTGGACTTGTCAACTATTGAACGATTACTACTTAGAATCTTAGTTTTTTTGTTTTGTAAAAATCAATCACTTTTTCAAAAATTCAATGATTTCATTAAGTATACTTTTATCGGAAATAATTGTGTTCAGATTTTTGATGTATTTTTTAGAAAAACCTTCTCTTGGTAAAGTAAAATCTTTACTCAATACATGGTCGTGAATCATAAAAGTTTCTTTGTTATTTAATTGAAAAAAATGGAATCCTGCAGCTTTTTTTCCAAGCACTAGTGTCTTACATGATAACGAACAAAGATGTGCAGGAAATGAATCTAAAACTATGGCAGCGGCTGCGATTTGGGGCAGAGCGGCAACCTCTGATAAACGTAGCTTTCCTGAATACAAAAGCCTATCTTTAAAGTTGGGAAAACGATTTTTTAAATCACAAAAAAGATCTTCACTAAAATGTTTTTCGCCACAAAAAAGCAAATCATGAGGGGTTTTTATTAGAATTTCGTAGCAGAATTTTACCCAAAAATCATTCTCAAACATCCGTGTTTGTTCGCCTGCTTCAGGAAAAATTAACAAAGAATTTGAAGAAATTTTTACTTTTTGCTGCAATATTTCAATATTTTCGCTTTCAAAAGGCAAATATGGCTTGACACTGGACAGACTTGTTTCAATTTCAATTTCTTTCAGTAGCATCGAAAGCATCTCATAAGTATGAAACTGACCATCGGGCAAAAAGAACTCTTTTTCGAGTAAGCGGCCGTAGCCTCTTGAGCCGAAACCATAGCTTTTTTTTACTTTTATAAAGGGTAAGATCCAATGAGAAACTGCACCCGAATATCGTACATCAATCGAATAGTCGTAACTATTATCATTTAATTTTTTTATTGCCCAACTTGCTGTTTTGAAGTGATTGATTAGCTTTTTAAACGTACTTGTTGGCGACCTATTGGTCATGAAGTGATTTTGAACAATTATCTTTCTTACAAGAGGATTTTTATCAAAAACAAATTTGCACCACTCACCACAGACTACATCAATGATGGCATCGGGGTATTTTTTCTTGATTTCTGGGAAACAATATGACATGATTAAGGCATCGCCTAAATGCCCCGAATTGAAAAAAAGTATTTTTTTAGTATGGTTGCTTAAGAGATTTTTTAGCTTTGGTTTGTAAATAAATTTCGCATAAATATCAACAAAAATATCTTTCAAACAAAGGAAATACAACTCTCGCCGTAAGGCACAATATTTTCTAAATTTCATCGTGAAATATGTTAGTAATCAACTCTTTTACTGACTCATTTTCAACATTATCTTGATAGATGACTTCTACATTTTTTCGCTCAAATGGCAATCCAATGCTTGGTTTATGGTTATGAATGAGGTAAACTGGGAAGTTGGCCAAAGGAAAAAACGGTAGGCCAGCTCCTTTATAAATCGTAATAGTTTTACAGAAAATACAGCATAAATGCTCAGGAAAAGAATCAAGTGTAACTGCAAACTTAGCGTTTTGTGATAGAACAGCTATTTCATGAATATTAATTTTGGCCGAAGTATCAATGACTTTATTTTTACAATTATCCGCAACCAAATTTAAAATTTGTTTTGACATAGAATTTTGTCCGCACAACAAAACATTTATAGTATTTTCATTTAAAATTTGCTCAACTAATTTCGCCCAAAAAGCTACTGAAAGTTGCCTGCGTTTGCCTCCAGCTTCGGGAAAAAGCATAAAAAAAGGATCATTCGCTAAACCGATTTTTTCTTGTACTTTTTCAAAAATTACGCCCTCAGGTATCGAGAAATAAGGTTCAATATCAGTGAAAGTGCCTTTTACTCCAATTTCTCTCAAAAGCATAAAATACATATCAAAATGATGGAACTCGTGAGTCGGAACATCAAATTCTTTGTCCAAAAGTCCACCCAAAGCACGTCTCGAAAAACCATAAGCCTTTTTTACGTTAATAAATGGCAATACAAAATGTGCCACGGCATTGGTATAACGAATATCAATATAATAATCGTAGTTAGCTTTGCAAAGAGCTGGTAAGGCCTCACGAAATGTTCGGTAAAAATCTTTTAGTTTCTCCCAACGTGAAATCTTACGTCGGTTTGTTTGAAGATGATTAATGTAGATGGTCTGATTGATATACGGATTATGCAGATTCACAGGCTCGCACCATTCGGCTGTCAATAAATCAATTGTTGCATTTGGGTAGGTTTTCTTAATGAGCGGAAACATGTATGTCACTGTAAGTGCATCACCCAAATGCCCAAGCGAAGCTATCAAGATTCGGGGTGCGTCATGATTGATAGCTGCTAATTTTCGTTTCTTATAGAAAATATTTGCATAAATATCTACAAAAAAATCCATGATTTTAAAAGGAATGGTTTCTCGAGGTGTTCCGCAGTAATTTCTCATAAGTTATTTGTAGGACAGGTTTTCAACCTGTCATTTTAAATTCAGTAGAACAAATCAGAATTTATACCCAAACTTTTCAATTTCTTTTTTCCAAAAATCAGTTTCGTAAATATCCCACGCGTGGCAGCCAAATGGCAGACCACAATTGAGCCGAAATGCTTTTTCTGGCATGTGTTCAACTCCAAATTTCATTGCTGTTCGCCAGTTTGGAATTTTCAGTTGAGGAACATAGCGATTTAACTCAATTCCCCAAAACATATCTTCATTATATGAAGGATGTGTCTTTACTTTTTCGAGATATTCTGCAATTTTTTGCTGGTTTTTTGGAATCATACTAAGTAATTTCTTGGTTTTCCTTAACGAAAAACCACCATTACCTACGGCTCGTTTTATAATGATTTCTTTCGGGCCATATTTGCCGTAAAGTTCTTCTTTTAGGTCGAACCACAGAGCGATTTTCTTCTTTACGTTCCAAATAAATTCCTTGATTTTTGAGTCGAAATCTATCTCAATTCGCCATGGAGCCCCAATATAATCATATCCTTGCTGACACCAATATTCTAGTTCATCACGAAAAACAAAAGCATCTAACTGATAGATAAGCATATATTCGTACATCAAAAAACGCTTATAAAACTCTTCCGAAAGCATGAGTTTATTATAAGAAAGTGTGCTTTTGAAGAAAGATTCATCAAACGACTCAAATTGAATCTGCGAATATTGTTGCTGTAAATAATTGATATTTAGAGATTTGGGCTTTATTACGACAACCGGATAATGCCCCAATACACGTATTCCCTGTGCAAGCGAAATTTCTTCGGTCTTGCTCAGTTTTGATTGATAAATCGGAATAATTATGCAAACGTTCATTCTTTTACTTCGGCTTTCGGCGGTCAGCCATCGGGATTTGTACAATTTTAATTTTTAAAATAAAGCAGACAACCGAGAGCCGATTGCCGAAAACATCTCTTAAATTATCGTACCGCCATCAATGGCAAAAATACCGCCAGTTGTATAGCCAGACGCTGCCGAAGCCAAATAGAGTGCCATCGGTGAAATCTCTTCTACACCTCCCATGCGGGCAATCGGAAGATTTTTTGTAAAATGAGCCAAAGTTTTTTCGTTGTCCCAAAGTGCTTGACTAAATTTTGTTTTTATCAAACCTGGTGCAATTGCATTTACTCTGATGCCATCTGTTCCCCATTCTTTGGCCAAAACTTTGGTTAGCATATTTAAAGAAGCTTTACTCAAGCTATACATTCCTAAACCTGGGTCGGGTGTAGTACCGGCGATACTACTGATATTTATTATGCTTCCACCACCACGAGATTTCATGATTGGATGTACCATTTTTGCGAGTTCAAAAGGGGCTTTTACATTTACTTGCATGATTTTATCAAAGGCACTTTCCGAACAATCAAGCGATGGTCCATAAACTGGATTGGTAGCAGCATTATTGACCAAAATATCAATTCCACCGTAAATTTCTACGCTTTTATCAACCAAATTTCGGAGTTGAGCCATATCGCCAGTATTTGCTGCAATGCCTACGCATTTGCCACCTTCGGCTTTTATTTCGGCTGCCAATTCGTCTAAATCAGCTTGTTTTCTACTACTAATGACAACTTTTGCTCCATAAGCAGCATATATTCGGGCAATGGCCTCGCCAATCCCTTTGCTCGCACCCGTGATTACGGCTACTTTATTTGTTAAATCGAATGTGTTTTTCATAACCTCTAATCATTGCGGCAGACCGTCCCAAATGGGAGTTTATATTTTTTATTTATTTATGTCGTAAACCTTATATAGGGGTGTTTTGTGGCTACTGCAAAATCAGCCCTCCATCTAAAATCATGCTCTGCCCGGTCATAAAGGAAGATTCATCGGCGGCTAAATATAAAATTGCACTTGCAATTTCTTCTGGTTTGCCAAAGCGTTTCATAGGCGTTGCATATTGAAGTGCCTCCATATAGGCAACATCACTATCTGCTCCTTCTAACATTGGCGTTTGAGTAAATCCAGGACAAACAGCGTTGATTCTGATACCATGTTTGGCATATTCAATTCCCGCAGTTTTAGTCATTCCTATCACGGCGTGTTTACTTGCCGAATAGGCAATGTGTCCGACCATTCCCAAATGCCCAGCCACTGAAGCAATATTGACTATATTTCCACTTCGTTGTGTTATGAAATGCTGTAAAGCAACTTTCATGCAGTTCCAAAGGCCTTTTACATTTACATTAATTACTTTATCAAAATCTTCTTCAGGATATTTATCAGTGCGAATACGTGGCCCGAGAATTCCTGCCGAATTCACCAAAATATCAAATCTGCCGAGACGAGCAACAGTTTGCTCAATCATCCGTTTTGCATCCGCAAGGTCTGTTACATTTACTCTAATGTATGATGCTTCGCTGCCAGTAGCTTCTATTTCCTCAACGAGGTCATCGCTCATTTTTTCTGATAAATCGGCAATCATTACTTTTGCTCCTTCTTTAGCAAACAAAATGGCTGCTGCTTTACCAATACCAGAGTTTCCTCCGGTGATAATTACTACTTTGTCTTTAAATCTCATAGGTTGAATGTTAATTAATAATTATTTCAGGGTCGCAAGTGCGATGAATAATTAATAACGGAATGTCGCTCGATTGATAATTCCCCTGTATCAATTTTCAACGGGTGGCGTTCCGTTTCTGCATTATTTACCTACTTTTTCTCACAAAAATAAACAATTTCTTCACTTGGTAATGAATAACGTTTCACTAAATCTTTCGACATTTTCATTACAAAATCATCTTCTGTTACTGTAAAACCTGCTTTTTCGAGTTCACGCCCATAATCACGACCGAATAGACGAAGGTGGTCATTTTGCCAAAAAACTCGCTCACGTTCTCGTGGGTCGGTGATGGTTGGGTCTTCAAAAGTATGTGCTTTTGTCCAGTCTTGTGGCGATTGGATAATTGCCCATCCGTTTGGTTTCAAAATTCTATAAAGTTCCGACATCGCTTTGTGATGATCATCTACGTGTTCCATTACGTGATTACAAATTGCCACGTCAAAAGTATTTGCCTCAAACGGAATGTCGTGAATATCCATTTTTACTTTTGCTAATGGCGACTCAATATCGGCCGTGAGGTATTCCAAATTTTTCATTTCCTCGAAACGGTCAATGAAACAATACTCAGGGGCAACGTGAAGTACTTTCAGCGGAACGCCGCCCGAATGCCCTGCCGTATAAAAATTTGTTCGCTGTTTCATATATAGGGCCATCAAACGGTGGCGTTCGAGAGCCAAACAGTTTGGACAAAGTGCATTCGGACGAGAAACTAAACGGCCATAAGGCAAAAATTTCGAAAGTTTGGCATCGCAGACTGGACATTCAACATTGTTTCCTTTTAAGAAAAAAGTGTAAATTTTGAGCGGAATATGGCTGAATAATTGAAGGTATTTTCGAGGTATAAATCGGAGTAAAAAACTAATAATTTTGCCCATGGGTTAAGAGTTCTGAGTTATTACGGGGCCGCCCGTGCGGTTATGAGTTATGAGTTTAATAAAATTGGCAAGTGTTTATTTGATTTAACTAATTGACTTTCAGTTTTTTATGAATAATAACTAATTAATAACTAGTAATCGATAATTGATAATTATTCTATTTGTTTCTCAAAATTAGTTATTTTTGTTCTTAGATTTTACACCGATACCAATAAAGATTTTATAAAATGGAAGTTAAAAATAAAAAACCACCTGGAAAAAAAATGTTGAAACGAATGAGTCTTTACACCAAATGGCTTTTATGTGCAATTGGAGGTTTAATATTAATTGGTTTTGGTCTGAGTATTTTTAGCGAAGCTGCAAATCTAAAACACACTAATTCTCCGTTTTTACGATGGTTTTTACTGGGCAGTTATAGTCTGATTATGATTAATGGCGGATTGTGTGTGTTTGGGCAAGCTATTATTTTTAAGGTAAGAATGGAAAATAAAAAACTTATCAAAAAAGCCCTCAGACAAAGAGTAAAAAATGCACGAAAGAAATTAACGATTACGAAGCTAGATACAGCAAAACTTGAATAACAAAAAAAAGATACTCGCCGAGTATCTCTTTTTTTTGTTTGATAACGAACCAAAAGTATTATTTCGTAAACTCTGCTTTCAATGCCTCAATATCAACACGTTTAACATCTAATTTCAACGATAAACGTTTGATAGTTGAAATTCTATTTTTAGCTACTGCTTGGTTTCTTTTTGCTTTACGCTTCAACTGTGTTACTGCCATTGTATTATGTATTTTAAACCCTTAAACCCATTTACTAATGGAGAATCAGAGCATAGTAAAAAATTTTTTATAATATCTGAAGACCCTTTGGGAGGGGCTTGGGTCAAAATTAGGGTGCAAATCTACGAAAATCAATTAACATTTAATAATTAACAATGACTTTTTTAAACTAATTTTGTGCTTAAGAAAAATAATTATCAAAAATTACGTCTGAACAGTATTTCTTGACGATATTTTTAGGGTGTAAACCCTTGTTAATTCAAAAATAAAATGAGTAAACCAAGTTTAGCAAGAGGAACAAGAGATTTTGGGCCGTCAGTGATGGTCAAGCGAAATTATATTTTTGATACCATAAAGCGTACTTTTCAGAAATTCGGTTTTCAACCAATCGAAACGCCAA
The DNA here is from genome assembly GCA_945860265.1 of Emticicia agri. Classification (GTDB taxonomy): domain Bacteria; phylum Bacteroidota; class Bacteroidia; order Cytophagales; family Spirosomataceae; genus Emticicia; species Emticicia agri_A. The sequence continues at coordinate 14,372 of CAMAQF010000050.1, forward strand.
CTATTGAAAATCTTTCGATTTTGATGGGCAAATATGGCGATGAAGGCGACCAACTTTTATTCAAAATCTTAAATTCAGGTGATTTTTCAAAGGATTTGACCCCAAAAGATTTAGAAGATGGTTCCAAAAAAGTCATGCCCAAAATTGCTGAAAAAGGTTTACGTTATGACCTTACAGTTCCGTTTGCTCGCTTTGTGGTGATGAACCGTAACGACTTGGTGATGCCATTTAAACGTTATCAGATTCAACCAGTTTGGCGTGCTGACCGCCCACAAAAGGGTCGATATCGTGAGTTTTATCAATGCGATGCCGATGTGGTAGGTACGGATTCATTGATTTGCGAAGCTGAAATTGTATTGATGTTGCAGGAAATTTTGCAAAACTTGGGCATCAAAGACTTTACTATCAAAATCAATAACCGTAAAATTTTAACAGGAATTGCCGAAGTAATAGGTGTGAAAGGTAGTGAAGTTCCTCTTACAATTGCGATTGATAAATTGGATAAAATCGGGAAAGATAAAGTAGAAGAGGAACTCCGTGAACGTGGTTTTTCGGAAGAAGCCATTGAGAAATTACAGCCGATTTTCGAAATACAAGGGACTGATAGCCAAATGTTTGATAAATTAAAGTCTTGGCTAAAAGATTCTGAAACTGGTTTGAAAGGTATTGAAGAATTGGAAAAAGTTTGGTCTTTGGTGCGAAGTTTTGGTATAGATAACGCCAATACTCAACTCGATATCACACTCGCTCGTGGTCTTAGTTATTATACAGGAGCAATTTTTGAAGTGAAAGCAAACGAAGTGGCTATCGGAAGTATTTCAGGTGGAGGTCGTTATGATAATTTAACTGGTACTTTCGGAATGCCTGGGCTTTCAGGAGTTGGTATTTCGTTGGGCGTTGACCGTATTTATGATGTGATGGAAGAATTAGGTTTATTTGTTGAAAATCATTCTGTTACAACTAAAGTTCTTTTGACTAATTTTGATGCTGAAGCCGAAAAATATTCATTACCAATCCTAAAAATATTGCGTGATGCTGGCATTAATGCTGAAATTTATCCAGAATCGGCAAAAATCAAAAAGCAATTTGATTACGCCAATCGCAAGAATATTTCGTTTGTGCTTGTTGTAGGTACAGACGAAATGCAATCGGGGGAACTGACATTAAAAAACATGACCTTGGGTGAACAAGAAAAGTTAAAAATAGAGCAAATTATTGAAAAGCTAAAATAAATTTCCATGTTAAAAAACAGAAAATTCATTGCCTATGCATTGGTTGTTTCTACCACCGTTGCGGCCACATTATCATTTTATTTTTGGCAAGTTGCCAATAGTGCCAATCTAAATGTTGAGGGCAAAAAAGACTTCGTTTTATATATCCCAACTGGCGGAACTTACAAAAACGTAGTTGATTCGTTGCATAAGCATAAAGTAATTCATGATGAAATTTCATTCCAATTTCTCTCAAAATTCATGGATTATCCTGAAAAAATAAAGGCAGGACGTTACATCATAAAACCAAATTCAGGCAATCGTCTGGTAATCGGAAAATTACGTCGAGGCGAGCAAGACGAAGTTCGTTTGACTTTCAATAACGTACGCCTAAAATCAGATTTAATAAAGAAAATGGGTGATCGTTTTGAGTTTAAAACCGAAGAATTAGTCGATATACTACGTAATCCAGAGGCTTGTCAAAAGTTTGGTTTCGATACAACCACCATTATGTGCATGTTTTTGCCGAATACTTATTTTATCAGATGGACAACCACTCCTGAGAAATTTATGGCTAGAATGAACGACGAATACAATAAATATTGGACGAGCGAACGTCTTTCTCAATCAAATTCTATCAATATGACACCTATTCAGGTGGCAGTTTTAGCCTCAATCGTGCAATCTGAAACTAATAAAGTTGACGAAATGCCACGAGTGGCTGGAGCGTACATAAATCGTTTGGCTATAAGCATGCCTTTGCAAGCTGACCCGACTGTTAAATTTGCCGTTGGCGATTTTTCATTACGTCGTATTCTGTACAAACATTTAGCCGTGAATTCACCTTACAATACTTACAAGAATACTGGTTTACCTCCCGGCCCAATTGCATTGCCTGAGCCAGTAGCTTTGAATGCCGTTTTGAACTACGAACGCCACAAATACGTGTATTTCTGTGCAAAAGAAGATTTTTCTGGTTATCATAATTTTGCCGAAACTTTTCAAGAACACACTAATAATGCCCGTATTTTCCAAGATGCACTCGATAATGTGAATATTAAATAGTTTTCAATTAATAGCCTTCCTTCAAATTCAGCAATTATATCATTAACAAAAAAGCGAAGTAAACATCAGATTATTTCGCTTTTTTGTATGTTTGTACCAAACAAACTTTAAAACTACCTTATGAAAAATATTTTCAAAAATCTACTTATAAGTTCATTATCATTCGCAACGATTCAGCTTTTTGCACAGAAAAAATCTGCCGATATTATTGTTCATAATGCAGTAGTTTATACGGTCGATAATCAATTTACTAAAACCGAAGCATTTGCCATAAAAGGCGGTAAATTTTTAGAAACAGGTACCTCCAAAAGCATTTTGACCAAATATACAGCCAAACAAAAAATTGATGCCAAAGGTAAACCAATTTTCCCAGGTTTGTACGACCCACATAGTCACTTTTTAGGGCTTGGGCAAATGCTCAGTCAGTGCGATTTGGTTGATACAAAATCGTATGGAGAAATTATCGAACGCCTACAAAAATTTGAAGCACAGCATAAAGGCGATAGATGGTTGATTGGTCGTGGCTGGGATCAAAACGATTGGGATTTAAAAGTTTTTCCGACCAAAGAATTGCTCGATAAAGCTTTCCCAAACAAGCCTGTTTTCCTAACTCGTATTGATGGCCATGCAGCGGTGGTGAATTAAAAAGCTATCGAATTGGCAAAAATTTCGTCTGCAAGTAAAGTAAATGGTGGTGATGTGGAAGTAATGGACGGACAATTGACAGGGATTTTGGTCGATAATGCCATGGGTTTGGTGCGAAGAGTTATTCCGCAAGCCAGCGAAACCGACAAACGAAAAATGCTTTTAGCAGCTCAAAAAGAGTGCTTTAAACTTGGACTTACAACAGTTTCAGATGCGGGTCTTAATCAAGATGATATTGATTTGATTGATAAAATGAACAAAGAAGGTTCATTGAAAATCCGTAATTACGTGATGGTTTCTCTCGGAATCAGAAATCTTGATTATTTTATCAAAAAAGGAGTTTACAAAACCGACCGCTTGAATGTGCGTTCATTTAAATTATATGCCGATGGTGCTTTGGGTTCTCGAGGAGCGTGATTACTCAAACCATACAACGATGAGCCTTCTAAAACTGGCTTTTTATTGTTGAGTGCTGCTGAGTTAGAACGCAGTTTAACACAAATCTACAATTCGGATTTTCAAGCAAATACCCATTGCATAGGTGATTCAGCCAATCGTTTGATTTTGGACATTTATGGGAAATTATTGAAAACCAAAAACGACCGCCGTTGGAGAATCGAACACGCACAAGTGGTTGATAAACAGGATGTTCCGAAGTTTGGCAAATACTCAATTATCCCTTCGATACAGGCTACACATGCCACATCAGTTATGTATTGGGCTGATGAACGTTTGGGCGATGAACGTATAAAAACCGCTTATGCTTTTCAAGATTTATTGAAACAAAATGGTTTTTTGGCCAATGGTAGCGATTTTCCAGTTGAATTTGTGAATCCTTTATACGGTTTTCATTCGGCGGTCGCTCGCCAAGATGCCAAGAATTTCCCTGAAGGAGGTTTTCAGATGGAAAATGCACTTACCCGTGAGCAAGCCATAAAAGCCATGACAATTTGGAGTGCATATTCCAATTTTGAAGAAAAAGAACGTGGTAGCATAGAAACTGGGAAAATGGCCGATTTTGTAATTTTAGAAGATGATTTGATGCTCGCTCCAAAACAAAAACTTAGAAATGTAAAGGTGTTGAATACTTATGTTGGTGGCGAAAAGGTTTATTGATTTCATAATGTAATCCGTTTCAGTCGTACATTTTTGCAAATTGTACGACTTTATTATAAAATAAATAGTTGATAATCAGATAGTTAAAAATGATAAACGTACTTTTCGTTTGCCTCGGCAATATTTGTCGCTCACCAATAGCTGAAGGTACTTTTCGTGAATTAGTAAAAAAACTCGGTTTGCAAGATGAAATCTCGTGTGATTCGGCAGGTACCGCTGGTTATCATATCGGTCAGTTACCCGATCAGCGTACCATGAAAAACGCCGAAAAACATGGCCTAAAACTTACGCATCGTGGGCGTAAACTTTCGGTAGCCGATTTGGATGGCTTCGAACATATTGTCGTAATGGACGAAGCAAATTTCAAAGATGTGAATGATTTTTACTATAAAACCAAGCATAAAACACCATCGGCTGATAAACTTTTCTTGCTCCGTGACCACGACCCCGAAACCCGTGGCATAGTCGAAGTTCCAGACCCATACTATGAATCAGAACCATTTTTTGAGGATGTTTATCAAATCGTTTGGCGAAGTAATGAGGCTTTACTTGATTATTTGATTGAAAAACATCAAATCATAAAAACTGAGGAGTGATGAACTTGTTATAATCGAAGATTTTTTATTCAAACAGAAAAATGGTTCGGCAGGAATAAATAGCAGAGGAAAGAAAGTTTTAGCCGAATTGAAAAAAAAATGAGTAAATTTGGGGAATTAAACCATCAAAAATATGAGGCTGATTATTGAACAAATAAATGACCAACAGAAAAAAGCATTTATGGTTGTTGCAAAGGCGATGAATGTGAAGGTAAAGGTTGAGAAAGAAGCTTCTGAAAATCATGTTGTAACAGGTTTTAGAAATGCCCTTAAAACAATGAAGCAAGTAAAAGAAGGAAAAGTAGAAGCCCGTCCTATCGAAGATATACTCAATGAGTTATAAAATAAAAGCTTTAGCTGATTTTGAAAAAGAACTAAAACGACTCTCTAAAAAATACAAGTCGTTAGGGCTTGATATTACTAATCTTATTACAATTCTTCGAGAAAATCCTACTTTAGGAACTCCAATCGGTAAAAATCTCTACAAATTACGTTTGGCAATATCTTCAAAAAATCAAGGTAAAAGCGGTGGAGAAAGATTGATTACTTGTTTTCAAGTGATAGAAGAAACTGTTTATCTGGTTTATATCTACGATAAAAGTGAAATTAATAATATTTCTGAAAAGAAAATTAAGGAATTAGCAAAGAATTTTGAAAAATAACCAAAGACTTATGAACAAAAAAGTAGCATTAATCATCCTTGATGGATGGGGAATTCCTAAGAAAGGGGAAGAGTGGCGTTCGGCAATCGAAGCTGCCAATGTGCCATATTTCAGAAAACTCATGAGCGAATACCCCCACAGTACGCTTGAGGCTTGCGGTCGTGCCGTAGGTTTGCCAAACGGACAAATGGGAAACTCAGAAGTTGGTCACATGAATTTGGGGGCTGGACGTGTAGTTTATCAAGAATTAGAAAAAATAAATATTGCCGTAGAAGAAGGGCATTTGGCCAAAGAACAAGTTTTGGTTGATGCTTTTGAATATGCTAAAACGAGTGGAAAGAAAGTTCACTTTATAGGTTTAGTGTCAGATGGTGGCGTTCACTCGCACATCGACCACATTAAAGGACTTGCCAAAGCCGCTGGCGATTATGGCTTGAATGATGTTTTCGTTCATGCGTTTACCGATGGCCGTGATTGTGACCCAAAAAGTGGAAAAGGTTTTTTAGCCGAATTACAAGCAACGCTCGAAACAACTGGCGGCAAATTAGCTTCGGTAACTGGTCGTTATTACGCAATGGACCGAGACAAGCGTTGGGAGCGTGTAAAAATGACTTACGATGCAATGGTAAACGGTATTGCAGCAGTTGACGAAAATGTAGAAGGCTTAGAAGTAAAAATTCAGATTGAAGAATTACCACAAGTCATTCAGGATTTCTATGATGCAGGTATTACTGATGAGTTTTTAAAGCCAATCGTAATAGTTGAAGACGAAAAGCCTGTTGCCATAATCGAAGAGGGTGACGTTGTGATGTGCTTCAATTTTCGTACTGACCGTGGTCGTGAAATTACTGAAGTACTTAGTCAAAAAGACTTCCCAGATTTTGGCATGAAAGCCTTGAATCTTTACTATATAACCATGACAATGTATGACGAAACCTACAAAAATGTCAAGGTTATTTACGAAAAAGATAATCTGAATAATACTTTGGGTGAAGTTTTGGAGCGAGCGAAGAAAAAACAAATTCGTATTGCTGAAACTGAAAAATATCCGCACGTAACCTTCTTCTTCTCGGGCGGACACGAACAACCATTCGAGGGTGAAAGCCGTTTGATGTGTCCATCGCCAAAAGATGTAGCTACTTATGATTTGAAACCACAAATGGCCGCTTTTGATATTGACAATGCAATTATTCCAGAGTTACAAAAAGGAGAGATAGATTTCGTTTGCTTAAATTTTGCTAATCCCGATATGGTTGGTCACACAGGCGTTTTCTCAGCGGTTGTATCTGCAGTTGAATTTGTTGATAAGTGTCTTAAGCAAGTCGTAGAAACTGGTTTGGCCAATGGTTATACATTCATCGTAATTGCTGACCACGGTAATGCTGATTATATGATAAACGACGACAAAACACCAAATACTCAGCACTCGCTTAATCTTGTACCGTGTATTATAGTTGACAAAACAGACCGTTTCGAAGTGAAAGATGGCAAGTTAGGTGACATTGCTCCTACGATTCTAACATTGATGGGTATAGAAATTCCAAAAGAAATGACGGGGAACATTCTAATTTAGAATGAGTGAATGTAATTTATTTATTATCAGATACTTATATTTTAGATTAAAAAAACAAAAAATTTCTCTGAGGATTGTTTGCTTCGAGCGAAAGACCTCTGTAAGCCTAAATATAAATCCCACAAGGAAACTCTCCAAGGGGGATTTATATTTTTCTTAATATTAGCAAGAAAATATTCGCCGAATGGCGGTCTCTCATCCGCTAATTCAAGATTAAATTTTATGCGTAAACTGCCTCAGCAATTTTGTTGAAATCTTCAACGTTAATAGATACTTTTTCAACTTCAACGTTTGATTTCAAAAATTCACGTATTTTCTTGCCGTATGCACGATCAGTATAACGACGAACAGCGTTATCTTTGTTTTCTTTCAAAGTTTTACGAGCCATTTGGTCAATCATTTCTTCCAAACCTTCGTAAGCATATCCACCGAAATAGTTTTTCATTTCAGCTTTTACTTCTTCAACGATGTCAGTATATTCTAATTTAATATCGCTATTTGAAGCAACTTCATTACGAATCAAATCCATACGTAAACCTTTTGCAAAAGCGTCATAATCTTTCTCAATGTCTTCTACAGTAAATTTACCTTCGTTGATATTTAACAACCATTTTTTTAAAAACTCGTCAGGAAGTTCGATAGAAAGGTTATCTAAAAGCGTTTTTTCCACCTCAAAATCCAATAAATGTTCGCTTTCACGGCTGTAATTTTCGCCTATTATTTTTGAAATTTCAGCTCTGAATTCTTCTTCATTACTCACTTTTCCCTGTCCAAGAGCTTGGTCAAACAATTCTTGGTTAAGTTCTGCAGTACCAACTCGTGTAATTTTCTCAACTGTCAATTCAAATTCACCACTCAAAGCCGAAGCTACTTCCTCAGTTTTGCCTGTAGCAAAGCCTAAATCTTTTGTGTTTGAGAAAATTGATTGGATATCAAATTTTACGCTACTTCCTTTTTCTAAACCTTTGAAAATGTGAGCTGATTCTTCTTTCACACGCTCAGTTGGTATAGTTGCATCTTTTACATCAAATTCCGAAGATTGGGTGGCATTCCGCTCTTGTTTCAAAGCACCGAAAATCATATCTCCAGCCTCAACTTCTTCAGCTTCTATATCTTTACCGAAACGCTTACGTACATCGGTAATTGCTTCTTCGATTTTGTCTTCAGAAACCGTAATGTCATAAGTTTTGATAGCAGGAATTTTTGATAAATCTACCGAAAAATCAGAAGCTGTTCCGATTTCGTATTCAAAAGTAAATTCTTTTTGGTTGTCCCAGTCAATGTTCTGAGCCGCTTCATTATCTGGCAAAGGGTCTCCCACAACACGCAATTTGTTTTCAGCAATATAATCATTCACAGTTTTCGAAACCATGTTGATTACCTCATCAACTAAGATACTTTTACCATGCAATTTTTGGATATATTCTTTAGGCACCATCCCTGGGCGGAAACCCTTTATTTGAGCAGTTTTGCTGTATTGTTTGATTTTTTTATCAACCTCTGGCTTGTAATCAGCTTCGATGAGGGTTACTTTCAATTTGCCTTGAGTAGAAGAAATTCTATCTAATGTAGTTTCCATTGAGGATTATTTGAGTTTTAAACCTTTAGAAGTGAGCTATCGGCTTTTAGCTTAAAAAAACGAAAATTTTTAAATACAATATAGTGACTTTATTTAAAGTCAATTGCAATAACCATAAGTTATCGACAAGTCTAAAACTTAAAAACCCCCTAACCAAGCAAGGTTCAGAGGGTTTTTTCGTACGGGCGAAGGGACTCGAACCCCCACACCTTGCGGCACCAGATCCTAAGTCTGGCACGTCTACCAATTTCGCCACGCCCGCATTATCCAATATGATATTTATCTTAAAAGAACAATACTTTTTTTGATATTTTGTATCATTTGGGCTGCAAAGGTAATGGTTTTTTTTAAGATTGTCAACCCTATATTGAAAAATATTTAAAAAATTTTCATTCTTTCATTTTAAATAAACCAAAGATTTGTTTTTGGGTATGAATCACAGAAAATAATTTGTTCCTTTAAGTCTTACTGTTAACTTAGTGTTACGAAAATATAATTTGGTGTTATCACGTTGGGCAGGATAGTAAAATGAAAATACAACATTACGAAAATAAAATATCAGGAGGGTGATTGTGATGGAGCAAGAACAAAGTACTACATCGGAAGTTAGTCAGCAAGGGGCAATGATTGATTTAGAAAAAGAACGTATTGAAATACTGGCAAGGTATCGGCAATTATTTCGGGCAGCAAAGCCTGTTTTGAAAGGTGATGATGCTAAACAAATAAAAAAAGCATTTACAATTGCAATGGAAGCTCACAAGGACATGCGACGAAAGTCGGGAGAGCCTTATATTTTTCATCCGCTCGAAGTTGCCCAAATTTGTGTTGAAGAGATTGGGCTCGGTGCTACCTCAATCATTTGTGCATTGTTGCATGATGTAGTCGAAGATACCGACTTCACCCTCAAAGATATTGAGCAAGATTTTGGCCCAAAAGTGGCTCGAATTATTGATGGTTTGACCAAAATTGGGGGAAGTTTTGAGCAAGGAACATCAGCACAGGCCGAAAATTTTAGAAAAATGCTCCTCACTCTTTCGGAAGACGTTAGGGTGATTTTGATAAAACTCGCCGACCGTACTCACAATATGCGTACGCTCGGAAGCATGGCTCGCAATTCGCAGCTAAAAATTGCCCACGAAACTATCTTTATTTACGCTCCGCTTGCACACCGTTTGGGTCTTTTTAAAATCAAATCCGAACTCGAAGATTTATACCTAAAATATACAGAGCCAGAGATTTATAAGGATATAGCTTTTAAGCTAAAAAGCACCAAATCTACCCGTGATCGCTTTATTGAGAATTTTATCAAACCAATTCAAAAGAAATTAAATGATGCAGGAATCAATTTTGTAATCAAAGGTCGCCCTAAACACATTTATTCGATTTGGAATAAATTAAAGAATAAACACACTTCGTTTGAGGATATTTTTGACCTTTTTGCGATTCGTATTATTCTGCAAGAAGTTCCTTCCGAAAAAGAAAAATCGTCCTGTTGGCAAGCATATTCTATCGTAACGGATGAATACAAGCCAAATCCAGACCGATTGAAAGATTGGATTTCGATTCCAAAAGCGAATGGTTATGAGTCGTTGCATACAACCGTAATGAGCCAAACTGGACAATGGGTGGAAGTGCAGATTCGTACCGAACGCATGGACGAAATTTCGGAACGTGGCTACGCTGCTCACTTCAAATATAAAGGAAACGATACTTCGACCGATGCCCCGCTCGACCGCTGGATAAATCAGGTGCGTGAAACGCTCGAATCGGAAGATAAATCAGCGATTGAGTTTTTGGAAGATTTTAGGGGGAATTTCTACAACGAAGAAGTTTTTGTTTTTACTCCTAAAGGTGATTTGAAAGTGCTTCGAAAAGGAGCAACAATTCTTGATTTTGCGTTTGAGATTCATACTGATATTGGAAAAAGATGCACGGCCGGAAAGGTGAACAGCCAGCTTGTACCTATAAGTTATGTGATTCAAAATGGCGACCAAATCGAGATTCTGACCACCAAGAGTCAGAAACCTTCAGAAGATTGGTTACGATTTGTGACAACTTCAAAAGCGAAAGCTCGTATAAAAGATTTGTTGAAAGAAGAAAATAAAGTCTATTTCAGCGATGGGAAAGAAATTATTGCCAAAAGATTCAAGGTTTTGGGACTTGAAAATAGCCTCGAAACGTTGAATCAACTTCGGGCGTATTTCAATAAGAAAGATTATAACGATCTTTATTATAGTTTCGGAAAAGGATATATTCATTCGGATGAGATAAAGAAATTTAAAGCAGATCGAGACGCTCGAATAAACAAACAAGCCAAAATTGAACTTGATAACAAGGCATTTATTGATGCCAAAAGTTTTGAGAAGGAAATCAAGAAAGTAAAAGGTGTCGATACGCTTTTTATTGGTGATGATTTACAAGAAATTGATTTTACTCTGGCCAAATGTTGTAGCCCAATTCCTGGTGATGATGTTTTTGGTTTTTTGACCGTAAATGAAGGTATCAAAATTCACCGAAATACTTGTCCCAATGCCCAGCAGTTGCTTTCACAATATGGTAATCGAGTTATTAAAGCTCGCTGGTCATCACAGGTTGCTAAGGCTTTTATTGCAACTATTCACCTTGATGGACTTGACCGCATGGGAATGATTCAAGATATTTCAAAAGTTATTTCAAGCGAACTAAATATCAACATGCGTTCTTTGGCAGTTGACACAAATGATGGTATATTTACGGGTGACATTAAACTCTACGTACAAGATACTGGACATTTGGAAACACTTATGCTTAAACTCGTCGGAATTGATGGCATGAATAAAGTGACTAGAGTTGATATTGAATGACCTAAAAAATAAAAAACCAATGCATTATTATTTACTGGTTTAGATAATAAAGAGTTTACCAAAGTATGAAACCAAAAAGCATCTTTATATTAAAAACTTTAGGTATTAACTGAATGAGTGTATTAGGATATTAACAAAACATATTTTGTAGTAAATAAACTTTTTTCTTTAGTTGGTAGTCATTACGTACTATTCTCAAGATGAGAATTTACAAACCTATTCAAAGATACCTAGCTGTTTACAACTTTATACTGAAAAAATCAGAAAGTCCAGCTAATTTGATAAAACAAATTTTGTAATATACTATAGTAATTCGATTGGATTTTTATATCATTATAATATATAAACCATAGTTAATATTTTACATTAATCATTTTTGTACCTGTTTTTACAAATTTTTATTAAATCTCCTAATGAAGTATTGCATCATTTTATATTTAGTTATAAGTAGTGGTTGCTTGAATGGTTACGCACAGAAACCCGACACACTTAATGCTAAACGACTATTTCTTGCTACACACGTTTACAGAGATCAAAAAAAGCTTTCGAGTGGAAAACTCACAAAAATATTTGGCACAACCAAACAATCCAAAATTAAATATAGATGGTCAAATATCTTAAAACCGATTGGGCCATTTGTAACTGTTGGTGGTGTTGGATTAGCTTATGTTGCCCTTAAAGGAGTAGATGCAACAACCACAATTGATGGTCAGCGGGTAGATTATAAAGTCAGGAGTTTACCTAAACTTTTAATGGGTTTAGGTTTGTTTTTTGGCGGTTTGTGTATAGTTGAGTCGTCTAATGAACTGGCCCAACACGCTGTTGATATTTATAACGCAAAACTAAAATCAAATCAGAAAACCAGCTATATAAATAAAATCCAGTTTGGACTTACTGAAAGCCATGCCGTTGGCTTTAAAATTTCCTTAAAATAATTTGAGAATAACTTTACACATAAATTATAATATTTTTTTGTTTTTTTTATTGTGCTTAGATAAGTTTCTTTAAATTGCTTATGTTAACATTTTAGGGCTTTTTGCATTTTACTACTATTCGGCTGCCGGAATCATTATAAAATGCTGGAGTCATCGCTGCGACATTAGAAGAAAGATTTACCCGTATCAAACATGACCCATCCTTTCGAAGAAATACCCTTAAGTTTTGACTTTAATACGCTGGCCTTACTCTCGTTAAAATAGATTAAGTAATAGGATAATATTAATTGACAAATTTGAAAAAAGCTAAAAGACTGTTTATTAGTTAATTACCTTACTGTGGATTTGTCCACTAATAACCGTGGACAACTTAAAATTAGCTTTTTACGATAAATCAATTCTAAAATTTGAGCGTTTATTTGAAACATACTACGGTTTTTTACAAAGGTGCTTAAAGTCTCCATGGTTATTAAATACTGCCTTGATTTTAGTTATTTTAGGTGTATTTTTCTAAATGGCCGAGAAATTCGAATGGGTTTGGCTCAAAATTACTGAGATTTTGGGTCGCATAAGTTCAACGATTTTATTAAGTTTTAGTTTCCTTACGCCGCTTGCATTATTAATGAAGGATCTTAAGAAAACTGTTTCTTTAAAATAAAAGAAACTACCGGGCAGTGTGTATGGTGAAAGAAATCATACAAACATTGCTAAAGATTTAGAAAATACTTGGCAAGAATTTATACTCAAAGTCGATGTCTGTATGGTTCATAACCAATGCTGACGTTTTTGTTGGTATATAGATTTTGTATTTATTTAAGAATTGGTAGAAATAAACATAGCTAATCGGCTCAATAAGATTTTAAATGATGGAAGTTCTGTATTTTATTAGTAATTTTAAACAAAAATGATAGACAAATACATTTTATAAAATGGTTTCTACTCCTTCAAATTTTGAATCAGCAAAAAGTATTTTCACGGCATATTTGGAGACAAAATTGCTCCGTAAAACGCCTGAAAGATTTGCGATTTTGGAAGAGATTTACTCAAGAAATGATCATTTCGAAGTAGAAGATTTGTATATTTCTATGAAAAATAAGAAATATCAAGTGAGCCGTGCCACGGTTTATAATACCCTTGATTTATTGGTTGAGTGCGATTTGGTAAAAAAACATCAGTTTGGCAAAAACTTAGCTCAATACGAAAAAGCTTACGGCTCGAAGCAGCACGACCACCTAATTTGTGTTGACTGCCACAATGTAATGGAGTTTTGCGACCCACGCGTGCAGAATATCCAAAATATGGTAGGCGATATGCTCAAGTTTAAGGTTATGCACCATTCGCTGATCTTTTATGGTAGCTGTGAGCGAGAAAACTGTGAGAATAAAGTGGCTTCCTGATTTTTTGAAATTATAAAAAAACAGTTTTTTATACATCGAATTTTAGCATTTTTTTACTCGAAAAATTCTTAAATCTAACGAGCGGCGTACCGCTTTTTAATTAATAAAAATGGTTGATATTCTTTTAGGATTACAATGGGGCGATGAAGGCAAAGGCAAAATTGTTGATGTGCTTGCACCTGATTATCAAGTAGTTGCACGTTTTCAAGGAGGCCCAAATGCTGGTCATACACTTGAATTTAATGGCAATAAACACGTATTACACCAAATTCCATCGGGTGTTTTTCGTTCTGATTGTTTAAATATCATCGGAAACGGTGTTGTGCTTGACCCAATCATTTTCAAAAAAGAGATTCATGGATTGGCTAAATACAACCTTGATTTAAGGAAGAATTTGGTGATTTCTAAGAAAACAGCCATTATTATCCCAAGTCACCGTTTGCTTGATGCAGCTTATGAAAAAGCCAAAGGCGATGCTAAAATCGGTTCAACATTGAAAGGAATTGGTCCAGCATATTCTGATAAAGTTGCTCGTCAAGGCTTGCGTTTGGGTGATATTGTTTCTCCAAATTTCACAGAAAAATACAAAGCCTTAGTCGCTAAACATATTCAAATATTAGATTTTTATAATTTTGAATATGATTTAGCAGCATCAGAGGAAGAGTTTTTCTCTGCTCTTGAGTTTATAAAAGAATTCGATTTACAAGATACCGAATACGTTGTAAATGCTTCGATAAAAAGCGGCCAAAAAGTGTTGGCCGAAGGGGCTCAAGGCTCTTTGCTTGATATTGATTTTGGTTCGTATCCATTCGTAACAAGCTCAAACACAACCGCTGCGGGCGTATGCTCAGGCTTGGGCGTAGCTCCAAATGTGATAGGAGAGGTATTCGGAATTTTCAAGGCTTACTGCACACGTGTAGGAAGTGGGCCGTTTCCGACAGAATTAGATAACGACCTTGGAGAAAAAATCCGACAAGTAGGACGTGAGTTTGGAGCAACAACTGGCAGAGCTCGTCGTACAGGTTGGTTAGATTTGCCTGCACTCAAATATAGCATCATGCTTAATGGCGTGACGCTATTGATTATGATGAAAGTTGACGTATTGAATTTCTTGGATGAGGTAAACATCTGTACACATTACCGCTTACCAGATGGTACAATTACCGAACAAATGCCTTTCGATTTGACCGATATTGCTGTAGAACCAATCTATAAATCATTCAAAGGTTGGGCTTGTTCGCTCGAAGGAATGCGTAAATTTGACCAAATTCCTGCGGAATTAGCTGATTATGTAACTTATTTAGAAACAGAACTTCAAGTGCCGATTAGCTTTATTTCAACAGGTCCAGACCGTGAAGAAATCATTTTGCGTTAAGCTGATTAAATTTATTTTGATTTTAAATGTGTCATATACAATAAGGAGGGCACATTTATTTCTAATCACAAGTTTCTAGTTTGTTTGTCTTGTTAAATAGCAGGTTGAAAATCGGATTGTCAATGTAACTTTCCTTTAATATAATAACCATGACATCGAATCTTGCCAATTATCTTTTCAGCAAAGAAACACTCTATAAAAACCTAGTAACTGGAAGCCAAAAAGTTTCGGAATCAGAACCTATTGTTGAGAAAAAAGCGATTATACAAGAGCTGATTTCTTCTCCAGTTCTACCGAAAGAGGTGATTAGGCCAGCCATTCCAAATTTCACATTTAGAAACCAAGTTTTGATTCTAACTGATAAGATTTCAGAATCAGAAAAAGTACTTTTGGCGAAAATTCTTGGAGCGATCGGACTTACGCTTGACCAAATTGATTTAGTAGAATTGAGCAAAGTACAAACACTTGATTATCAAGCATTTTTGTCTCAGAATGTTACTAAGAAATTTGTAAGTTTTGGCGTAGGTTTGGGTAAAATAAACTGGAATATTCTACTCAATATTTACCAACCTAAAAATGTAGCAGGAGTTGATTATCTGTTATCAGACGAACTTCGGGTACTCGAATCAAGAAGAGAATTGAAACAAACACTTTGGGAAGCTTTGAAAGAGATTTTTGGAAATGAAAACTGACAAAGTTCAATAAAATTTCCATCGGGGTCAGTTAGAAATAGTTGCAAAATTCCATCTGGACGTGATTTAATAGGTAAGCAATTTGCCCCATTTTCTTTCAAAATCTTGCCTGCCAAGTATATATCGCTCACTTCGAGTGCAAAATGATTGCTTCTTACTGATATTATGGGGGTTTCTGATTTTCCTCCAATTAGATGCACTTCTCGGCCATTTCCAAGGCTAAACCAAATAACAGGATAATCGAAAGCTGGAGCTGGGATTTCTTCTAAGCCAAGGGTTTCTGAGTAAAAAACTCGACTTTTTTCAATATCATATATTTGTAATGCTACGTGGTTAAATGCCTTTATAGTTAGTTTATTGTTCATCTATATCTTTATTTTCTCGCAACAAAAGTAAATAAATCAAACGATTCTGTGAGAGAAAATCTCCTAAAATTCCATTTTTTTTGTAAATTGCGATATGGAAAAATTTGTTGTTTCGGCTCGAAAATACCGCCCTATAACTTTCGATGCAGTTGTGGGTCAGTCGCACATCACAACTACCTTGCAAAATGCCATCCGCACCAATCATTTGGCACAAGCATTTTTGTTTTGTGGTCCACGTGGTGTAGGTAAAACAACGTGTGCCAGAATTTTGGCTAAAACCATTAATTGTCAAAATCTAACGGAAGATATTTCGCCGTGTAATAAGTGTGATTCTTGCAAGAGTTTCAATAATAACGCTTCGTTTAATATTCACGAACTCGATGCGGCTTCAAACAACTCGGTCGAGGATATTAGAAATCTGACTGACCAAGTTCGTTTTCCACCACAATCTGGCAAGTACAAGATTTATATCATTGATGAGGTTCATATGCTCTCCGCATCTGCTTTCAATGCTTTCTTGAAAACCCTCGAAGAGCCACCAAGCTATGCCATTTTTATTTTAGCAACCACTGAAAAACACAAAATTTTACCAACGATTCTGAGTCGGTGTCAGATTTTTGATTTTAACCGTATTCAGATAAAAGATATTGCCGAGCATTTGGCCAATGTAGCTATAAAAGAAGGTGTAAAAGCTGATTATCAAGCACTTGAGCTGATTGCTCAGAAAGCCGATGGTGGTTTGCGTGATGCCCTTTCGATGTTTGATTTGAACGTAACTTTTTCTTCAGGTGATGGACTTAGGTATCAAGCTGTCTTAGAAAATTTACATATTCTGGATTATGATTATTACTTCCGCATGACTGATGCTCTATCGGCAGGAAACGTGTCGGAGGCTTTTTTATTATACAATGAAATTTTGGAAAAAGGCTTTGATGGACACCAATTTGTGGTGGGTTTGAATGAGCATTTTCGAAATATCATGGTCAGTAAAGACCCGCTAACAGTAAAACTTTTGCAGGTGGCAGATTCTATTCAACAACGATACATTGAGCAATCGGCTAAATTATCGCTAGGTTATATATTTTCTTCGTTAAGTATTGGTAGTCAGCTTGATATAAATTACAAATCGGCCAAAAATCAGCGTTTACACGTTGAAATTGGGCTGATTAAACTCTCTCAAATTCAGCAAGTTTTGACGTTGAGTGAGCTACCCAATAACGGGGACGAAAAAAAAAATACTAATCCAGTAGCTTCGCAATCACCCGTGAAGGCTGAGAGTTCGGAACAGAAATCGGTCGTAGCTGCTGCTACGCCAACTACAACCTCTCAGGCACAGCCAAGTTACGTACAGTTGATTCCTGCTATGCCAGCTAGGCCAGTTATTCCCAATTTGCCAAGTACTGGTGTGAGCGTACAGTTTACTTCTCGCCCTTCGATGGCTTCTTCAAAACTTCGCTCAACAGTTGATATTGAAACTACGGTTTTAAAGTCAAAAACTAAAATGCAAAGTGTTG
>CAMAQF010000051.1 GCA_945860265.1 Emticicia agri
ATAAAGCATTTGCCCTTACTACGCCATTAATGACAAAAGCCGATGGTCAGAAAATGGGCAAGACATCAGGTGGCGAAACTATCTGGTTGGATGCTAATTTGACTTCACCTTACCAATTTTATCAATTTTGGTTAGGACAAGACGATAGAGACGTGCCGAAATTATTGAAAGTATTTACATTATTTGCTAAAGAGGAAATCGAGTCAATCGAAGCCCAACACGCTGAAGCCCCACATTTACGAATTGCCCAAAAAGCACTCGCAAAAGATGTAACCTCTCGTGTACACGGCGATGAACAATATGAATTAGCAGTTAAAGCCTCAGAGGTATTATTTGGAAAAGGAACACTCGAAACTCTCCAAAGTTTAGACGAAGCCACTTTTACGAGCATATTTGATGGCGTACCTCAAACCGAAATTTTGCAAGAAGCATGGTTTGGCTGTGCAAGTGTTTTGGATTTGATTTCAGTTTCGACTAATAATGAAGTTTATCCATCGAAAGGTGAAGCTCGTCGTGCAATGCAAGGCAATGCTGTAAGCATCAATAAAGTAAAAATCACCGATGAAAAATTACTGATTTCAGAGCTTCAATTATTGCAAGGAAAATATTTATTAGTAGGAAAAGGTAAGAAAAACCATATTGTGAAAATTTTGAATTAATTAGGGCTTGAGAATTATGAATTAAGAATTGTATGTTTCGGACATAAATATTTAATTATCAATTATATACAGACCTTAATTTTCAATTCTTAATTATTAATTCATAATTTTATCATATTATTTGGCATAATTTTGGCAATTCTAATTTGTAAAGAAAAAAAATACACTTATCTTTACAGTCCTTAACAAAAAGGGAAACACAAACGGGCATGGTGCAATGGTAGCATACGGGTCTCCAAAACCTTTGATCTGAGTTCGAATCTTAGTGCCCGTGCAATTTTATCAATAAAGAAATTATGCAAGAATTTTTTAAGAACTCTTGGGAAGAAGTAACCAAAGAGGTAACATGGCCCAAATGGAGTGATCTACAATCAAGTGCTACACTTGTATTGGTTGCATCGCTGATTTTTGCTTTAGTAGTAGGTGTTATCGATTTTTTAATCGAAAATGGTCTGCGTTTATTCTACCAGTCAATCTAAGTTATTCCTAAATTTCCTATACAATGAGCGAAATCAATTGGTACGTTGTGCGGGCAGTTTCGGGACAGGAGAAGAAAATAAAAACCTACATCGAAAACGAAGCAGCCCGACGAAAGTTGGATGAATTAATACCACAAATTTTAATTCCTACCGAAAAAATCACTGAGGTTCGTAATGGCAAAAAACGTATTCGTGAGAAAAATTTTTTCCCGGGATATATCATTGTTAATGCTGACCTAAATAACGGGGAAGTGCTTCACTTAATCAAAAGTATGCCAGGTGTAATTGGTTTCTTAGGTCGTAATAATGGTACATCCATGACACCAGAGCCTTTACGTCAAACAGAAATTAATCGAATTTTGGGTGTTCAAGAAGAAATAACTATCGGTGATAACATTTCTCCATCAATAACATTCACAAAAGGTGAAAATGTAAAAGTAATTGACGGACCATTCAGTGGTTTCGATGGTGCAGTAGAAGAGATTAACGAAGATAAGAAGAAATTGAGTGTAAGCGTGAAAATCTTCGGACGTAGTACCCCAGTTGAGTTGGGATATATGCAAGTCGAAAAAATGCAATAGTCAATCATAGAATATTTCATAGAGTCTTTCTGGAAAGAAAGACTTTTTTTATGCCCAAAAGTGATAGATATTTTGGACTGATTTTAGTGTAAAGCCACATTTTTCGTAAAATATGCAAGCTTGAGTATTATCAAGCTGAGTTGGTACGTCAAGTGTAATAATATTTTCTGCTTTACAATACCGCACACAAGCATCAATCAACGACATTCCTATACCTTTTCCCTGCAAAGTTTCATCTACGGCAATGAGTCCGATATTTGCTACTTTTTCCTTTACTCCCAAAGTTATCATTCCCATTATTTGCCCATTCTCATTATAGACAAACACTTTTTTAGCAATTTGATGACTCACCGATTTATCTATCCATTCTCTATATAAACGTTTGAAGTTTGCTATTTCTATGCCTTCATCTAATTTGAAACGGGAGTATTTACCACTCAAATAAGCTAATTCGTATAATAAATTGGCATTTTTTTCTTCAAATTCTTTAATTTCTACTGTATTTTTAGTTTTCAAATCTTCGATTTGAGCAGTATATGTAATCTTTCTGTCAACTAATTTACCATTAAATTTTGTAAGAATCTGGTTCGGAATATCAGTGTTTTTATCTCCAAAAATATAAACTAAGTCGTACTTTTGTTTAAATGCTTTTTCGAGATTTTCGACCAAATTGGCATAATCGTTTTTATCTTCAATTCTTCCGATTCTTTTATTGAAAAAATCACTATCCCACGTTAGTTCTATCATCAGAAATTTAGTTTTTGGTCGATAATATGAGCAGGACGTCCTTTTACTTGCTCGAAAGTTTTGCCTAAATAAATACCGATAATGCCCAAAATAAATATTATTAAGCCTGAAAAAAAAGTAATAGAAATTATGATACTGGCAAAGCCTAATTGCTTGATTTGGCTAGTAAAATATAAATAGAGGTAAGCTACCCCCAAAAGAATCGCAATTACAGACATAATTAGACCCAAGCGTACGGTGAGCCTTAATGGTTTATCAGAAAATGAAATGATATTATTGAAGGCTAGCTCGATAAGTTTTGACCATGAGTAAGAAGATTTTCCCGATGCTCGTTCATCGTGTTTTACGGGTAAATACGCTTTTCGGAAACCAACCCATTGAGTCATAGTTGGAAAGAACCGAATGCGGTCGCCCAAACTTACAACTGCATCAACTACCTTTCGGTGATAAATACCGAAATTAGCTACACTACTATCTTGTACTGTATCTGTCAGATAGCTGAAAATCTTATAAAATAATTTTGAAGAAAACTTCTTGAAAAATCCGTCTTGGCGAACCTGACGTTGGGCAAAAACAATTTCAAAACCTTCTTTTGCTTTAGCGAGCAAATGAGGAATCTCATCTGGACGGTCTTGAAGGTCACAGTCCATGACTACCACCCATTCTCCTTTTGAAGTGGATAAACCTGCTGAAATTGCGGCGTGTTGACCAAAATTTCTGCTAAGTTTTACGCCTTTAACTATTTTATCTTCCTCGCATACACTCAAAATAGCTTCCCAAGACTTATCTGGACTGCCATCTTCTACCAATATAATTTCATAAGAATCAGTTATTAGCTTGACCGCTTGGTGGATTTCTGTAACTAATTGTTCAACGATTTCTTCGGCTCTGTAAACGGGCGAAATAATAGATAAATACATTCGGAAAGATTTTTTACTGCAATATTCGTCACTTACAACTAGAGTGCCAAATGATTTACCGATGATTTTAAAATATATCAATAAAACTGTAACTTTGGTCACAAATAAAACAAAGCTATGAATCTTGACTTAACAGGAAAAACGGCCTTCGTATGCGGCAGCACACAAGGAATTGGAAAAGCCACAGCCATTGAATTGGCTCTTTTGGGTGCGAATATTACGCTTGTTGCCCGAAATGAAGAAAAACTAAAAGTTGTTTTAAACGAATTACCACGCAAAAAAGGACAAAAACACCGCTATCTGTTAATAGATTTCTCAAAAACTAATCAGATTAAATTTCGTATCGAGCGTCATTTGTCAAAGTATCCAGAAGCACATATTCTGATAAATAATACGGGTGGGCCAGTAGGAGGGGCAGTAATTGATGCAAGTCCAGAACTTTTTGTTCAAACTTTCAACGAACACGTAGTTTCGGCTCAAATCTTGACTCAAGCCATAGCTCCAAGCATGATAAGAACAGGTTTTGGACGAATTATTAATGTAACTTCGATTGGAATGAAACAACCGATTATAGGCTTAGGAGTGTCGAATACCGTCCGTGGGGCAATGGGAAATTGGTCAAAATCAATGGCCAATGAGTTGGGGAAATACGGCATCACGACCAATAATGTTTTGCCAGGATACACAACAACTGCTCGTTTACAGAAAGTAAACGAAATGAAAGCGGCTTCAACCGGTAAAACAATCGCTGATGTTGAGCAAGATTTAATCAAAGATATTCCAATTGGGCGATTTACTTCGCCGCAAGAAACAGCTTCTGTAATAGCATTTTTATGTTCGCCGGCTGCCGCTTCGGTCAATGGTGTTAGTATTCCAGTTGATGGTGGGAAAACAAGTAGTTTGTAATTTTAGTCAAAAGTTTTTAGTTGACAATCAGCAATAATAAAAAAGCTCTTTAAAATTAATTAAAGAGCTTTTTGCGTGTCACCCCTTAAAAAATTACGCTTGCTTCGATACTTGAATATTGAAAGCTAATCTTACTTCATCGCTCACTACTACGCCACCAGCGTCGGTAATTGCACCCCAAGTTAGACCAAAATTATGACGATTGATTTTACCCGAAATATCAAAACCTGCTTTTATATTTCCGTAGAAATCACTCATAATTCCACCGAATTCAGCTTTCAAAGTTACTTGTTCTGTTATCCCTTTGATTGTCAAATCACCAGTTATTTTATAATTATCGTTATTAACTTTTTCCATTGATGTAGAAGCAAAAATCAATTTTGGAAATTTCTCTGAATCAGAGAAGTCGCTTGATTTCAAGTGTCCATCTCTTTGCTCTTGTTCAGTCGAAATACTATCGATGTCTGCCGAGAAATTTATTTTTGAGCCTATAAAATCTTCGTCGTTTACTGTTTCTACACTTCCTTCTTAAGTTCCGAAATTACTTGTTACTGTCGAAATCATTAAGTGCTTTACTTTAAAATTTATTTCTGAGTGCGTTGGGTCAATAATCCAAAATGCCTTTGTTTGTAATGTTTAAATTTTTATAAATATTTTAATTAATGTAGAGAAAGGTTTCAAATAAATAAAATTAAATGTTATTCTAATTTTAGAACATCACTTTTATAGAATTATCTCGTTGATTATCAGTTAATTAGTTCTTTTGTATTTCTTTTAAAATTCCTTCACAAATTTCTTTAACTATACTTGGACCTTCGTAGATAAAGCCTGAATAGACCTGAACAAGCGATGCACCAGCATTGAGTTTATCAATGGCATCTTGGGCGTTGTAGATTCCACCCACACCTATGATATGGAATGCTTTATTTGATTTTTCGGATAAATATCTAATTACTTCAGTTGAGCGGTCGGTTAAAGGTTTTCCGCTTAATCCACCTGCTCCCATTTCGCTAACTATCTCATTATCAGACACTAAACCTTCTCGACTGATGGTTGTATTGGTAGCAATTACTCCCGCAATGCGGCTTTCTTTCACGATTTCGATGACATCATCGAGTTGTTCGTTTGTCAAATCAGGTGCAATTTTTAAGAGGATCGGTTTCGGTTTTGATTTGCGACCGTTATCTCTTTCCAAAATCTTCAAAATATATTTAAGTGGCTCTTTTTCTTGTAAATCTCTTAGTCCAGGTGTGTTGGGGGAACTCACATTTACCACAAAATAATCAACGACCGAATATAGGTCATTAAATGCTTTTAGATAATCAATAACAGCATCGTCGTTGTCAGTAAATTTATTTTTACCGATGTTTCCACCGATAATCATTTTTGATTTGCGTTTTCGTAGATTATTGGCCGCTTCGATTGAGCCTTCATTATTGAAACCCATGCGATTAATGAGTGCCTCATCGGGTTTTAGTCTGAAAAGACGAGGTTTATCATTACCTACTTGTGGTTTTGGAGTTACTGTTCCGATTTCGATAAAACCAAAACCAAGATTTGAAAGTTGGTCAGTCCAAACGCCATTTTTATCGAAACCTGCTGCTAGACCTACCGGATTTTTAAAGTGTAAACCAAAAATATTTCTTTCTAAACGAGTATCTTTTTTTTCAAAAATCAATCTCAATATACTGGGCATGAGAGGAATATAACATGCAATCTTGAGGATATCCATAACAACATAATGAACTTTCTCAGGATCGAAGCGAGTGAGGTTTGGAAATATATATTTTTTGTAGATACTCATTTAGGCTTAGAAAATTTAGGTTTTAGCAAGTGTTGAGCAGTTGGGTATATTTTAATGACAAATTTGTTTTTCACAAAAAAGTGATAGACAGTATTTTATGTTAGTGTGGATTGTAAATTATTGATTGTGAACTATCTATTTGCATACTATTTGATACTCATTTTGATATTTTGGATAGTACCAAAACCTTCTGTTTAATTTTATAAAAGACTTTTAGAGTATTAAAAATGTATAGGAAAGCA
Source organism: Emticicia agri (assembly GCA_945860265.1). Taxonomy (GTDB): domain Bacteria; phylum Bacteroidota; class Bacteroidia; order Cytophagales; family Spirosomataceae; genus Emticicia; species Emticicia agri_A. The sequence goes on from CAMAQF010000051.1 coordinate 6,339, forward strand.
GATTTAATTAGTAGCTTGACAAAAGTACGATTTATCCACAAAATTTCCTCAAAAATCAATCATAACATTTTATGGATAAAATTGTAAATTAGAAAAGTACAATATTTTGTTAACTTGATTTAATTATTAAGATGACTGTTTTATATTCAAAAATAGGTTCATCCTCACATTTTTAAGGTTTATAGCAGTATTTTATTGCTTCATCACCTTTGTTTTCTTGAAATAAGTTTGATTTTTAAACTTTGTATTATTAAATAGAAGTTCTAAAAAAAATTATAAAAACTTTGAACCTTTTGAAAGTTTCCATAGTTTCTTAAAAGGTAAAAGAAATTAATTCCACGGGAATTTTGTCATTTTAAGGACGAAGAATGGAAATGAGAGAGCGTATATTAAAAGCTGCTGAAGAACTTTTCATAAAGTTTGGGATTCGTAGTGTGACTATGGACGAGATAGCTTCTAAACTTGGTATTTCGAAGAAGACAATTTACATGCACTTTGTAGATAAAGATGCAATCGTGCATGAAGTTGCAACCAATAGAATGAATTATGAACGAGGAGTTTGTGAGCGAATTTATGAAGAATCAGAAAACCCGATTCATGAGGTAGTGAAAGAAATTGAAGGCTTAAAAAAGGATGTTGCTATATTTAATCCTATAATAATTTACGACTTAAAAAAGTATCATCCGAAAACATGGGCGGTTTTTCAGCAACATAAACAAACAATTTTTTTGGATATTACCCTGCGTAATCTACAAGAAGGCTTAAAGCAAGGATTATACAGACCAGAAATTAATATTGAGATTTTATCGAGGCTTCGCATGGAAGAAATTGATTTTGCTTTCGACCAAAGTGTTTTTCCAAATAATACATTCAATCAGTTTGATATCCACAAAACCTTTATCGACCATTTTTTAAGAGGGGTGTTGACCGAAAAAGGTCTAAAAATTTACGTACAATATATAAATGCCGATAATAGCTAAACATCCATTTTAATAAAAAAACCTAAAAGTCAAAGTCTTAATTAAAATCAAATAAAAAAATATGAAAATAAAATACCTATTGGCGACACTCCATTGGGCGATACTCCGTCGAACGGCGTTTTGCTTATTTTTTCTGGTAGTGAGTTCGAGTGTGTATAGTCAGCAATCGTTTACAATAAAAGAGGCCGTTCAACATGCTTTAAAAAATCACATCACGGTAAAAAACGCTGAATTAGAGATCTATTCAGCAGAAAACACTATCAAGCAGGTCAAAGCTGCTGGTATGCCGCAAATAAATGGACAGTTTCAATACACCGCCAACGTGATTGTTCCGACATCATTAATTGGAGCCAAAAACTTTAATCCAAATGCTGCGGAAGGAGAAATAATAAAAGTAAAGTTTGGTGTACCTTGGGGTGGGCAAGTTGGCATTGGCGTTAATCAATTGATTTATGACGCTACTTGGTTGGTTGGCTTAAAAGCAGCTCCGGTTTATCGTGAGTTGGCACAACGTACAGTAACCAGCTCTAAAGTGGCAGTTGCCGAAAACGTAATGAAGGCTTATTATTCTGTATTAGTTGCTGAAGAAAGAACTAAAATTTTGAGCTTAAATATCAGTCGTTTAGATACGCTTCTCAGGGAAATCAAGATAATGAATGAAAAAGGTTTCGTAGAAAAATTAGACGTTGACCGCTTACAAGTACAACGTAATAATTTGGTTACTGAAACGATCAAAGTTCAAAACTTAATTCAGTTGTCTTATGGCCTATTGAAATTTCAGATGGGAATTAAACAACAAGAGTCGATTTCGTTGAAAGATAAACTTTCTGAAACTGATATAAATATGCTGCAATTGCCCGAGTATCAAGGAGTTGATTACGGAAATCGTATTGAATATTCAACATTGATGACACAACGGAAACTTACAACACTTGATATTGAACGTATTCAGAAAGGTTCTTTGCCAAAAGTTTTTTTCAGTGGTTCGTTGGGTGCTGGTCACAGTAATCCACGTTTTAATCCTTTTGAGCGTTGGTTTGGTGCGTCGGCTTTGAGTTTGGGCGTTCAAATTCCGATTTATGATAGTGGTCTTCGTAAGACGCAAGTTCAACAACAAAATATCAATTTGACTAAAATTGACCAAAGTTCATTGTTATTGCGTGAATCATTTGAATTGCAAGCCAGTCAAGGTATTATTAGTTTGAAAAATGGCTTGGAATCACTCAAATCTCAAAAAGCCAATATGGAATTGGCAACAGAAATAGTACGAGTTTCAAAAATCAAATATCAAGCAGGTGCAGGTACAAACATCGAAATCGTAAATGCTGAATCTTCATTGAAAGAAGCACAAACCAATTATTTTGCAGCCTTGTATGATTTATTGATTGCAAAAGTAGATTTAGACAAAGCAATGGGTAAACTATTGCCGGATTAGTGCAGTGGGCGGTTTTCATTAATCAGTCTCAGTATTTTCTAAAGAAACTCAAGTTATAGTCATTCACTCATTAAAATATTTGCTCATTTATTCATTAATTTAAATATGAAAAACACATTATATATTTTATCAGCAGTTATCATTTTAGCTTCTTGTTCGAAAGGAGGAGGAGACAAAATCTCAGAAAAAAGAGCAGAACTAACTAAACTTCAAGCCGACGAAAAAGCAATTGTTGCAAATATCAAAAAGTTACAAGCAGAACTTGATATTCTTGACCCTAAAAAACAGGTTGAAAAAATCATCGCCATAACTGTTTCGCCGATTTCAACACAAACTTTCAAGCATTTTGTTGAGATTCAAGGTCGTGTTGATGCTAAAAATAATCTTTTTGTTTCGCCACAAATGGGGGGTGCAATAACGAATATTTACGTAAAAGAAGGTGACTACGTAAAACAAGGGCAATTAATTGCTTTGATTGATAATGCGGTTTTGAAGCAATCTATCCAAGAAATTGATGTACAGCTCGGCACAGCTAAGGTTTTCTTTGAAAAGCAAAAATCACTTTGGGACCAAAAAATTGGTACCGAAATTCAATATATTCAATCAAAATCTAATGTCGAAGCTCTTGAAAAACGTTTGGCCACCCTCCAAACGCAAACAGGTATGACCAAAGTTATTGCTCCTTTGAGCGGTTTTGTTGACGAAGTACGTATGAAGGCTGGCGAAATGGTTGCCCCTGGTCTTGGAATCGTAAGAATCGTAAATTCGGATAACTTAAAAGTTATAGCACAAGTGGCTGATACCTATGCAAGTACAATCAGACAAGGCGATGTGGTAACTATCAAATTTCCAGATTTAGGCAAAGAAACTACTGCAAAGTTGACATTCGTTGGTCAAACGGTAAATCCTGCTTCAAGAACATTCACGGTAGAGGCCTCAATTTCAAAAATTGACCCGCAATTAAAGCCAAATATGACGGCAGTAATGAATATCAACGACCAAGCAAAAGGTGATGCGATTATTATTAATCAAAATTATATTCAGCATACAGAGTTGGGAGATATTGTTTATATAGCCGTAAACGAAGGTGCAAAAAAAGTTGCACGAAGCCGCAAAGTGACCACTGGAATCACTTATAATGGTGAAATTGAGATTACAACCGGCTTGCAAGCTGGCGATATGCTTATTACACAAGGCTACCAAGATTTACTTGACGGGCAAACGGTTAATTACTAAAAAGGCTTTGAAAATTGGTTTCTTTTTTTAATTTTCCCTCCTTTTCAAGGAGGGGTGGCAAAATTCCGACAAAGTCGAATTTTGACGGGGTGCTTAATTCCAACTTGTTTACCTTTCAAACTAATTCTATAGCAACAAACCACCCCCGACTGGGCGTCCCCGCCGACTTTTTCAGGCGACCCCTCCTTGAAAAAATGAGCGACCGTCGCACGGGGGAAAATATCGGAATCTAAAACATTATACTAAATGGAAAAAGATAATTTACACGAACAAGATTTACCTCACGGAAGTGGGTCTATCTACAACCTCGTTCGTTGGTTAGGAAATAATCAAACGACGGTTTATATTTTTACGGTCATGATTTTTATGGCAGGTTTAGGAATTTATTTCAACCTTCCAAAAGAACAATTTCCCGATATTAAAGTACCACAGATTTATGTCCAAACGATTTATTTCGGAACTACACCTTCTGACATAGAAAATGTTATCAATAAACCAATTGAGAAACAATTAAAGACGATTTCTGGCGTAAAACGCATTAAATCAAATGCTTTACAAGACGTTTCAGTGATTTTAGTAGAGTTTAACCCCGATGTAAAAGTTGAGGCTGCTCTACAAAAAGTGCGAGATGCGGTCGATAAGGCCAAACGTGATTTACCACAAAAGTTGGATAGTGGTCCAACTGCCCAAGATGTGAACTTCTCGGAGTTTCCGATTATGAACATCAACTTGGTTGGAAATTTTCCGCTTGAAAAACTCAAAGGATATGCCGAACAATTACAAGATGAGATTGAATCTTATCCAGAAATTACGAAAGTTGATATTGTTGGTACTTTAAAACGTGAGATTCAGATAAACCTCGATTTGTACAAAATGCAAGGAGCAGGTCTTACATTTTATGATATTCAGAGTGCGGTTCAAGGCGAAAATGTGAATATTTCGGGTGGCGAACTAAACGTCGATAATGTGCGTCGCACAATTCGTGTGAAAGGAGAATTTAGTAACGTTCAGCAAATCCAAGACTTGCAAATTCGTAGCTCAACAGGTGCGACGGTTCGTTTGGGTGATGTAGCTGATGTGCGAGATAGCAACGAAGAACAACAAGATTTTGCTCGTTTAGATGGAAAATCTGCCGTTACGCTCAATGTGGTGAAGCGTGCAGGTGCTAACGTAATTGCGGTTTCTGAACGCATCGAACAATTACTCGAAAAATACCGTGGCGACCGTTTTCCACAAGGATTGGAAGTAAAAGTGACAGCCGATACTTCGGAGCGTGTGAAAAGTGAGATTGCCGACTTAGTGAATACCGTTGTTTTAGGTTTTATTTTCGTAGTAATCGTTTTGATGTTTTTCATGGGTGTGCGTGATGCCATCTTTGTTGGTCTCTCGGTGCCACTTTCAGCTTTGATTGCCTTTATTCCGCTTTGGTTTTCTGGTTTTACGCTCAATACAATCGTACTTTTTGCATTCTTACTCGGACTCGGAATCGTGGTAGATGATGCAATCGTGGTTATTGAAAACTCTCACCGTTTGTTCAATAGATTTAAAAATTTAAGTATCAAAGAAGCGGTGGCATTGGCAGCATCAGAAGTTTTCTTGCCTGTATTGTCAGGAACACTCACTACTATTGCTCCATTCTTCCCTTTGTTATTCTGGCCGGGAATCGTTGGTGAATTTATGAAGTATTTGCCAATTACTTTGATTTATACACTTTTGGCCTCTTTGGTTGTAGCTTATGTAATCAACCCAGTTTTTGCGATTTCATTTATGAAACGTAATAATAAAGGTGACCACGAAGACACAAGTTTCAAAACAATCCAACGCCCAATGATTATTATGGCAATAATAATATTGCCAGCTTATTTGATCAATGTTGGTATTGGTAACCTTTTAGTTTTGTTTGCATTGTTATATGTTTTCAACCACTTTATTCTTACGCCAAAGATTATCAGACCTTTCCAAGATGGAGCTTTACCACGTTTCAAACAATCGTATCGTAACCTTATTTCTTGGGTAATTACAGGCTATCGTCCAGTAATTGCGGTTTTAGCCATGTTTGGCGTCTTGATTATGACATTCGTTTTGTTGGGAATAGTTAAACCAAAAGTTATTTTCTTCCCAAGTGGCGAGCCAGATTATATTTATGTGTATAACGTAATGCCTGTCGGAACTGATGCCCGTGTAACTGACTCGGTGACAAGAATTATCGAAAGCAAAGTCTTTAAGGTAATCAAGAAAAACAAGGCCGAGGCTGCTATTAATTCAGTAATCTCAAATGTTGGTAAAAATGCAGGTGATCCATTCAATCCTGACCGATCGGCAACGCCTCAGAAATCGAAAGTGACGATTGCGTTTGTTAAAAAAGAATTCCGTGGAGAAACTTCTTCGGCCAATCTTTTGGAAGAAATGCGAAAAGAAATTCAGGGAATTCCAGGAAGTGAGATTTCGGTTCAAAGAGAAAATAATGGACCTCCAACTGGAAAGCCAATTTCGGTAGAAATTTTGGGCGATGATTTTGATAAATTGATTTCTATCGAGAAAGACGTTCGTAAGCGTATCACTGACGAGGGCGTCCAAGGTATCGAAGAATTGAAATCAGATTTGATTACAAATAAACCAGAAATCATTATTGATGTTGATAAAGTAAAAGCACAGCGAGAGGGTATCAGTACCTCACAAATTGCAATGGCGATTCGTACAGCTTTGTTTGGTGCAGAAATTTCAAAGTTTAGAGATGATAAAGATGAATTCCCAATTCAGCTAAGATTAAAAGCTGATGACCGTAATCAGATAGAAAAATTATTGAGCTTGAATATTACTTATCGTGACATGAACTTGGGCGGTGTTTTGCGTCAAGTTCCGTTAAATTCGGTTGCAAAAGTGAGTTATTCAACAACTTTTAGCCAAATTAACCGTAAAAACCAACAACGTATCATTACGCTTGGTTCGGAAGTTTTGAACGGCTTTAATGCCAACGAAATTGTTGGTGAGATTCAAGAAAAAGTGATTGATAGAATGGAAATTCCGAGCGGTTATATCGTAAAGATGGGTGGTGAACAAGAAGAACAAGCCGAAACAGGAGTTTTCTTGGCAGGAGCTTTGGGTGCAGCAGTTTTGTTGATTTACTTGATTCTTGCAACTCAATTCAACTCGGTTATTAAGCCAGTTATCATTTTTGTTACGATTCTACTGTCATTTATTGGTGTTTTCTTAGGCTTTATGGCTTTTGGAATGACCTTCTCAGTTCTTATGTCGGGTGTTGGTATCATTGCCTTGGCAGGTATTGTGGTGAAAAATGGTATTTTGCTCATCGAGTTCACCGACGAATTACGCAATAGGGGTTATGGTCTCAAAGAAGCGATTATAGAAGCAGGTGGGGTGCGTCTAACGCCGGTATTATTGACAGCATCGGCCGCTATTTTAGGACTTGTGCCTTTGGCTTTTGGTGTAAGTCTTGATTTTGAAACTTTGTTTACCGAGCTAAATCCGCACTTGTTTTTTGGTGGAGACAGTGCTGTATTCTGGGGAATATTGGCATGGACAATCATTTTTGGTTTGAGCTTCTCGACCATTCTGACATTGCTTATCGTGCCTTGTCTGTACTACATCAATGAGCGTGTACGTGATAAATGGTTTCGCAAGAATAAAACAGTAGAATTGGTTGAAGAACCAGCATAATTTCTGCTAAAATGCCTGAGCGAAGTCGAAGGCAACAATTTAGAGAAATCCCCATTCTCAAAAAAGTTTGGGGATTTTTTGCTTATTTTTATACTAAAATTCAACCTTACACCAATGATTTCCATTTTTAAAACCCTTTGTTGTTCTTTTTTATTATTATCGTCGCACTATTGTTTGTCACAGACATCCCTCAAAGATGCCTACAAAGACGCTTTCATGATGGGAGTTGCTGTAAATGATGGCATTGTTTCGGGGCGAGACAAAGACTCGCAAGATATTGTCCTAAAGCAATTTAATACCATTACTATTGAGAACTCAATGAAGGCCGAACGCATTAATCCTAAGCTTGGGGTTTTTAATTACGAACCCGCTGATGCGTTTATTGAGTTTGGCAAGAAAAACAATATGTTCATTGTAGGCCATACGCTTGTGTGGCATAACCAAACGCCTGCTTGGTTTTTTCAAAATGAAGATGGAAAGCTCAAAACAAAAGAAGAAGTGATTGAGCGTTTGCGTGAGCATATCAAAACTATTGCAGGAAGATATGCTGGTAAAGTCAATGCGTGGGATGTGGTCAATGAAGTAATTGATGATGATGGAAATTATCGACAAACTACTTGGGTAAAAGGCGTTGGCAGTGGCGACGAGTTAGTGAAACTAGCTTTTAAATATGCCGCAGAATATGCACCAAACACTGAATTATATTACAATGATTTTAATGAGTGGCGACCAACCAAACGAGACGGAATCGTGAAAATGGTGAAAATGCTTCAAAAAGAGGGCATTAAAATAGATGGTATAGGCATGCAAGGACACTGGGGACTAGATTATCCGAAAATAGAATATATCGAGGCTGCCATCGAAGCTTATGCCGCGTTGGGCGTAAAAGTAATGATTACAGAGCTGGACGTTGATGTGCTACCTCTGACCAAAAATGGGCAAGTAATTGGACAAGGAATGAGCGATAAGCAATTTCAAAACGAGGAGTTTAAAACAACTCTCGACCCTTACAGCAATGGTCTGCCATCGGAAGTTCAAACCCAATTGGCTAATCGTTATGCTCAGTTATTTGAGATTTTCTACCAAAAACGTGATAAAATAGACAGAGTAACGATGTGGGGAGTCCACGATGGTATGTCTTGGAAAAACAATTATCCAGTACCAAAACGAACAAATTATCCACTACTTTGGGATAGGATCAAACAGCCAAAACCTGCCTATGATGCAGTTTTGAATCTGCCAAATAAATTGAAATAGCAATAAAAAATTGAACTGAGATGAATGTAAACCAACTTAAATTTTATGCCTAATAATATTTTTAATAAAAATGGTATAAATTATGAAGTTTATTTGGTCTTCACTTTAAAGTTTTCAAAGAACTATAAAATTTCAGAAAAAATTAATTAAAATTTAATAAGCTGATTATAAGTTATTTATACATAGAAACAGTAGTTTGGGATTTGTAATTCTTAATTTCATTTTGTACTTTTCTCATTTCAAACTACTTTTACATAAAATTCAAAATACACCAAAATAATGAGCGTTCTTGTTAATAAAAACTCCAAAGTAATCGTACAAGGTTTTACTGGCTCGGAAGGAACTTTCCATGCAGGTCAAATGATTGAATACGGCACAAATGTCGTTGGTGGTGTAACGCCAGGTAAAGGTGGACAATTGCACCTTGACCGCCCTGTTTTCAATACTGTAGAGCAAGCAGTAGAAAGCACAGGAGCTGATGTCTCAATTATTTTCGTGCCACCAGCGTTTGCAGCCGATGCAATCATGGAAGCAGCCGATGCAGGTATCAAAGTAATTGTTTGTATTACTGAAGGTATCCCAACCAAAGATATGGTAACTGCCAAATCGTATATTCAAGGTAAAAATGTTACCCTTATTGGTCCAAATTGTCCAGGTATCATCACAGCTGAAGAATGTAAAGTTGGTATCATGCCAGGTTTTATCTTTAAAAAAGGTACAATCGGTGTAGTTTCTAAGTCTGGTACGCTGACTTATGAAGCTGTTGACCAATTATCAAAAGTAGGTCTTGGACAAACAACAGCTATTGGTATCGGTGGTGACCCAATCATCGGAACAACTACAAAAGAGGCAGTTGAATTATTAATGAACGACCCAGATACTGAAGGTATCGTTATGATTGGTGAAATTGGTGGTGGAATGGAAGCAGAAGCCGCTCGTTGGATTAAAGAAAATGGTACAAAACCAGTTGTTGGTTTTATTGCAGGTCAAACAGCTCCGAAAGGACGCCGTATGGGTCATGCAGGTGCAATCATCGGTGGTGATGATGATACAGCCGCAGCTAAAATGAAAATTATGGAAGAATGTGGAATCTTCGTAGTAGCATCTCCTGCCGACATCGGTGCAACGATGTTGAAAGCTCTCGGAAAAGCTTAATACAAAATTGATGATTCAGTAATATTTAGTAAATATTAAGCTCAAATTTGAGTAATCTAACCCAAACAACTTATAAATCTTTTTGGTTTAATTATAAAAACAAAAGGTCAGATCCAACAAGTCTAACCTTTTTTGCTTAATTTTGCAAAAAAATTAAAGCATACCTTTGAAGAAGATTCTTTACATAATTTTGTTATTCATATCGTCAAAGTCGTTTGCCACAACCGTTGGTCCTAACGATCAATACTTCTTGGTGCATGATTATCACGATGATTGGCAAGTGTATAATGACCGAATGAAAGCCTATATTCCCTACATTTCAGAACAGCATTTGGGATATCCTTCTCACACTGTTTTCTGCGATATTCAGAGTAATCGAGGTTATAATATTTTGGTTTATGCCCAAAAAGACGATAACTTTTTGTTTATCAATGGCTCCCTTCGTCAGAAAATCCCAGTAGGTAAATGGATTGTCTTAAATGTCGATAGTCTTTATCGAGCTTATGAACAACCTGTGATCTACATTACGCTCTACGGCTCAAATAATATCGAAGATAAAAAATTGATGTTGGGCTACAAACGCTCACTTAATCAGAAACCAATAGTGTTGGCAGAATCAGGTATCACAGCAAAACCTCGAACGCCTGCACCTTACAGAAATTATATTGTACTGGTGTCGATGTTTATTTTGGTTTTCTTCTCATATTTATCTAACTCATACATTAGAGCTTTCCAACGATACTTTAACCTTAAAGATTTATTCAACACCTTTGCTCGGGATCAATCGTCTCTTATAAACAATCCTCTCAATAGAATGAATGTTATGTTTATAATACTACTGAGCTTGATAATCAGTTTGTTTTACATGCTTTTACAAAGCAAAGATATTAATATTTTTGGAGGAAGAACAATCTTACAAGAAGGAGATACACTTGGAATTTTGCTTTCAAACTATTTCCGAATGACCTTAGCGGTGTTTGTTCTCATGGTTATAAAATATTTTTTCATTGGCGTAGTTGGGCAATTATTTAACCTCGAAAAAATAGTCGATTTGCATTATTTTAAGATTGTTCAAGCATCAAGTCTTTTTTACTCGGCTTTAGTTTTATTATTATCGATACTCTTTATGCAATACTTACCGAACAATTTTAATTGGCAAGCATATCTATTTACACCAATAGTTGCATTTTATTTGATTAGAGTTTTCATTCTATATTCCACCATAATTCGTGGTATTCCTAAACAAAATCTCTATTTAATTTCGTACCTATGTATTGTAGAAATATTGCCCGTTATTCTCGGCATAAGGTTTGCCATATAATGATGTCTTTTAATTTTCATCATTTTAAAAAAACCAAACAAAATTTTGTACTTGAAAACCCGCAATTTGGATGAGTGAAGTAGCAGAAAAAATAACTCAAGACCGTCTCCGCAAAGTGGAGGGTATTTTGGTAACACAAGCAAGACCGGCCGACGAAAAGTCTCCGTATTTTGAAATGTCCAAAAAATTTGATTTAAAAGTGGACTTCCGATCTTTTATTGAAGTAAAAGGCCTAGACCATCGTGATTTTCGTCGTCAAAAAATAGATATTTTGGCTCATTCAGCCATTATTCTTACAAGTCGTAATGCGGTAGATAATTTCTTTCGTATTGCTAAAGAAATGCGTATCGAAATCCCGATCGATATGAAATATTTCTGTATTTCAGAGCAAACGGCTAATTATTTGCAGAAATACATCGTTATAAGAAAACGTAAGATTTTTGTAGGTCAGAAAATTGCTGCCGACTTAGAAGCTTTGATTTTGAAGCATAAAAATGAAAAATTCTTGTTTCCATGCTCAAATATTCGAAGTAATGAGATTCCAAATTTGATGAACCGCAATGATTTGCACCTAACAGAGGCAATCATGTATGAAACAGTTCCATCTGATTTGTCTGATCTGACAGAGGTTTTCTATGACATTATCTGTTTTTATAGTCCATCAGGAATAACATCATTGATTTCTAATTTTCCAGACTGGAAACAAAATAATACACGTTTAGCAGCTTTTGGCCCTACAACTGCCAAAGCTATTCGAGATGCAGGCTTTATTCTTGATATTGAAGCTCCTCTACCCAACGCACCTTCAATGACTGGAGCGTTAGAACTCTATATAAAAAGGGCAAACAATATATAATAAAAATAAGTTAATAGGCTAAACCACAAGTTTAGCCTATTTTTTTTCGTTATGGTGCTAGGATACAAATAATTAATTAAATTGCCTCTGCAAAGAGAAATGACATAAAATATGCGTTGCTTTTGCAGCCAAAATCGTATCAGTTCTTGTCTATTGACTATTCGACTATTTTCGCCCATTATGAGAAAGATTTATTATTTAGTTTCTTTGATTGCATCTTTTACTGCTCATGCTCAACAAGATGCACAGTTTACCCACTACATATACAATCAGTTGTTTCTAAATCCGGCTACGGCTGGTTCTGAAAATGTTACTCGTTTTCAGGCAATTTACCGTAGTCAATATCAAGGATATCAAAGTACTTTTGATGATGGTGGAGCTCCAGTTACCCAAGTGATTTCGGTCAATGTTCCGCTTAAAATGCTTAAAGGTGGTGTCGGAATTACATTCGTTAATGATAAAATTGGTGCAAGTACACAGCGAGATTTTAAATTATCGTATGCTTATCAAATGCCTATTGGTAATAGTCAATTAGGAATTGGTGTAAGCGGCGGTTATTTTTCAAGAGGAATGGATTATAGTCGTTTGCGTGCAAAAGATGAAAATGATCCACTTTTAGCTTCCGGTCGAATTAGCCAAACTTCTATTGATTTAGGAGCGGGTCTTTACTTAAACAACCCCTCTTATACGGTTGGCTTATCTATGAATCATATAAATCAACCAACATTCGGACTCGGAACTGATAAAGCAACAAATACCCTCAAACGCAGTGCCAATCTGACGGGAAGTTTGCTAATTGGTGTTTCATACACAATTGACATAAGCCCGATGTTGATTATAAAATCAGATTTAAGTACAATTTCTGCTGAAGCGGGTGCAATAGCTACTTACGATAGTCGTTATTGGGTAGGAACCAGCTATCGAACAGGCGATGCCGTGTCGGGTCTCGTAGGGGCGAATTTGCTAGGTGGAAGTATGAGAATTGGATATGCCATCGATGTAATTATTGGAGGAATAAATGCTAAAAGTCCGATGTCACACGAAGTACTTTTGAGCTATTCGCTAGCAGCCCTTAGAGCAGGGAAAAAATCAATTGTTCGTACACCAAGATATAGGTATTAAATTTTTTTTAAAAAAATTTGCCAAAGAAAATTTGAAATAACTACTCATTTTTATTTCAAAAAATGTCCTAAAATCTAATCTTGCTATTGATTTTGCCGTTTATTAATAAAATTGTTATTTTATTTACCCTTCTATTAATCCCTAACAAAACCTGATTGTTTTAACAATAACTGCTTAAAAATTGTTAGAAAGTTTATTCCAAATATTTAAATTGAAATTTTGGCTTAATAATTGCTTTTCAAATGTATAGTTATCGGAAAAGCTTATTTTTTTTTATAACTTTGTGAACTAATGCAATATTAATTTCGGAAGTCACGTTTCTATATTATCCAAAGTATCAATACTAAAAAAATAGATAACCAACTTGTTTTCAGCTATGAGCAAGAGAATATTAAGTACCTTTTTGAAAAGTCTGTTAGTGATTGCTCCAATCGTAATGATGCAGAGTTGCGGTTCTAAAAGTCCCTTAAGTAAACTGGGGATTGGAGGAAAGAAGAGCAGTAAAAGTGGAGGCAATGATAATGGCATGAATGGTATCCAAGATGGAGAAATCATGGCAACCTCTCGTAAAGGATTTAAGCAAACTGCCCCTCGTGGAATGGTGCTAATTCCTTCGGGATCGTTAATGATGGGACAAGCCGATGAGGACGTAATGTCGGCTCGCATCTCAATGAACAAACGAGTAACCATCGTTCCGTTTTATATGGATGATACAGAAGTTACTAACCATGAGTACCGTCAGTTTATGAATTCAATGATGACCGATTCGGTTTCTGTTTTAGGTGAAGAGTTTATCATGTCATCTCTCTATCCTGATACTTCAGTTTGGAATAAAGATTTTACCTATTTCAATGGCGACGTAATGACCGAGAATTACTACTCGTCACCCGCCTTTGATACGTATCCAGTAGTGGGTATTAGTTGGGATGCAGCCGTTTATTTTAGCAAGTGGCGTACAAAATTATTGAACGATAATAGATCTCAGAAAAATTTATTCAAATCACCTCGCTATCGTTTGCCTTCAGAAGCAGAATGGGAATGGGCTGCTCGTGGGGGCAAAGAAGGGGCAAAATATCCTTGGGGAAATCCTTACGTAGCCAATGGCAAAGGATGTTTCTTAGCAAACTTCAAACCCTTGAGAGGAAATTATCGTGCGGACGGTTATGCTTATACTGCCCCATCAAATGCTTTCAACCCCAATGATTATGGTTTGTATAATATGGCAGGAAATGTGGCTGAATGGTGTCAAGATGCTTATGCCGAATCGTACATGCCAGTTACATGGGATTTGAACCCTGTGTATAATGACGAAAACGAGCCTCGTAAAATCATAAAAGGCGGTTCTTGGAAAGATGTTGCATATTTCCTCGAAACTGGTACTAGAACCTATGAATTCCGTAGCGAACGTCGCTCATATATTGGTTTTCGATGTGTGATGGATCGTTTAGGTAGTGTTCCAGGAAGAGAATAATATCAAAAATGATTGCGAAGTATATTCTGAGGTATTCAGCACGAATATTTCGAATTATACTTCGCATTTATTCTGTTTATTTGAAAGTAGATTCAAAAAATAAAAAACAAATTCCCTTTTAAATTAAAGCTTAATTCTTAACTTTTTTAAACAAATGGCAGCAAATAACAACGGTACAAGTTTATTTTGGGACAAAATTATTCCGTTTTTTTACGGAGCAGGAGCATCTGTTGTAATCTTGGGTGCTTTAGGTAAAATCATGCACTATGATTGGGCAAATTTAATGTTGCCTATTGGTTTAGGTACTGAAGCTGCTATCTTCTTAATCTATGCTTTTCAATCATTTCTTCGCCCTGATAGTGAATATCAGTGGGAAAAAGTATATCCAGAATTAGCTGACGATTTTCAAGGTGAACTTCCCAAAAGAAGCGTTTCTTTATCTCAAGGGGCAGGTTTAACAGCTAAAATGGATGATATGCTTGCTAATGCTAAGTTTTCTCCAGATATTTTTGATGGTTTGAAGACTGGTATCCAAAGCTTAACGGGACAAGTTGCTAAAATGACAGATTTGACAGATGCAACTGTAGCAACAAGCGATTATGCTAAAAATGTAAAAACAGCCTCTGGTCAGGTAACAGCTATGAACACAGCTTATGGCACAGCGATGAATGCGATGAACAGCATGGCCGATGCAACTAAAGACGCGCAAGAATATCGTTCCCAATTCAGCAAGATTACTCAAAATATGGGTGCATTGAATGCTGTTTACGAACTCGAATTACAGGATACTAACAAACATTTAAAAGCAATGAACGCTTTCTATGGTAATTTGACATCTGCTATGCAGGATATGTCAGATGCCTCGAAAGAAGCTCAACAATTTAAATCTGAAATGTCTAAATTGACAAATAACCTTACTTCATTGAACAACGTTTACGGAAGTATGTTGTCTGCAATGAAAGGAAACTAATAAAGAGTGCTGAGTTATGAATACTGAGTTTAGAGTGATTACTCATTTTATGCAAAAATTTACGACGACGCAACCTAATTTAAAATTAAAAAATTTACTAACTGTATAATATATAGAATATATGGCAGGTGGAAAAGAGTCGCCACGTCAGAAGATGATCAATATGATGTATCTAGTTCTGACGGCAATGTTAGCACTTCAGGTAAGTAATGCACTTCTACAAAAATTTCAGCTTTTGAATAATAGTTTGGAAAGAGCAAACCGTGCTGCCAATGACAATAATGAAAAATCATTAAAAGCAATTGAAAAAGAAATCAGGGAGAAACCAGGTGGTATTCAATATGCTGAGGTTCTTCAAAAAGCTACCGAAGTAAGAAAAATTACAACCGAAATGGATAATTATATCGGTGGTTTGAAGCAAGAAGTCGTCGATGCTGGCGGTGGAATGGATGCCGAAACTGGTGGTGTAAAAAATCCTTCGGAGGAAGAAAAAGTAGCTATTTTGATGGTTGGAAATTCAAAAAGTGGTAAAGGATACGAATTGAAAAAGAAATTGAATGATTTTGCCATTCAATTACAGAAATTTGCTGCACCAAATACAAAATTTCCTGAGTTAGCAGTTGATGCTGCTCAAGATCCAGCTTTGGCTAAAACTGATGCAATTACGAAAAGTAAAGACTTTACTGAATTATATTTTGCTCAAACTCCTGTGCCAGCGGCATTGGCGGTTTTAAGTCAAAAGCAATCAGAGGTTCGTCGGATTGAGGGCGAAGTTTTAGAATATCTTGCTAGCCAAGTTGGTATCAAAGAAATTAAATTTGATGAAATTTTTGCGGTAGTAATTCCTGATTCACGATCTGTAGTTGCTGGTCAAAAATACAAAGCAGAGGTAGCAATCGGAGCGTATTCTAAATCAATCACCCCCAGAATCAGCATCAATGGTTCGGCTTTACCAATTAAAGAAGGTAAAGGTTTATACGAAATCACGGCATCAGGTGGCGATTTTGACAAAAATGGTCAGTTGAAACGTTCATACAGAGCAACAGTTTCATATCCTTCACCAGATGGAACAATGAAGTCGGTTGAAAAAGAAGAAACTTATACAGTATTGAAGCCTTCGGTACAAATCGAAACAGCCTCAATGCCAGCTTTATATTTTAAATGTGCTAATCGTTTAGCAACCTATTCTCCAGGTTTAGGTGCTTTGTATAGCCCATCATTTAGTGGTTCGGGTGCAGAATTTATCCCAGGCGAAAGTGGAAAAGTAACGATTATACCAAACTCAGCTAAAGCTTCGATGAATGTTGTAAATAGTGGAATTACGCTACAAACATTTAATTTCCCTGTTCGTCGTGTACCCAAACCAACTATCAAATTAGTTGGTATTGACGAGCGTAGAGGAGCTTCTGCATCTGGTTTAAGAACACTTAGAATTGATGCAATTGCTGACGAATCTTTCAAATCGACTAACCCAGAAGATGCTCAATTTAGAGTAGCAGAATTTGAAGTAAACTTAGCTCGTGGTTCAAGAAGAGTAGGAGGTGGTACATTTACTGGTACTGCAAATATTTCTGACCTCGCACAACAGGCACAAGCGGGCGATCGTTATGTAGTTATAGTAAAACGTGTTGAACGTAAGAATTTTAAAGGAGAAGTAGAGTCAGTCGATGTAGGAGAAGTAATCTTTAATATCAACCTCAATTAATAACAAAATAATTGTCAGAATTATGAATAAATTACAAGGCTTGGCTTTTGGTATCTTATTGATTATAAGCCATTTTGCAGTAGCTCAAGAAAAGTCAAATAATTATATGAATCCGCTATCGCTTCGCCCTATACATGAGGAAAACGTTATGTATAAAACAACGTTGTGGAGAAGAATTGACTTGAAAGAAAAGCAAAATCAGCCGCTTTTTTCGAAAGGAAATGAAATTACGAGAAATTTAATTGATGCTGTAAAAGCTGGTTTAATTGAAGCCTACGACAATGATTCTTTGACAACAAAGCTGACCCTTGACCAGTTCATCGAGCGTTTGATACTGAAAGGTGAAGGCGGTGGTTTATCCGATGAAGAAAAATCCGCTGGTTTCTCTACTGGAGGCGGTGATGATGGTTGGGGTGGAGATAGCGGCGGTGCTGCAAAACCTGCTGGTGGTGCTGCTTCTGCGGCAGCGGTTGACCCTGGTGCTGGTGTGGAGATTTTTCCGACGCAGCTGACAACTTTAGAATTGAAAGAAGATTGGATTTTCGACAAACAACGTTCACGTCAGTATTTTGATATTCTTTCCTTGAAATTAATTATTCCAGCTGACCAAACAACTCTAGGTTTTGACCGTCCTATTTGTGTATTCAAATACAAAGAATTAGAGCGTTATTTCCGTAGCAATCCTAAATGTATTTGGTATAATGCTGCTAACGGAGCGGCACATAAAAACTTAGCTGATGCTTTTGAGTTACGTTTGTTTCACGGTAAAATTGTCAAAAAATCGAATGCTTTAGATAGTTTCTTAGACGATATTTATAAATCTCCTCGTGAAGGTTTGTTGAAATCTGAGCAATTAGAACACGAATTGATGGAGTTTGAACACAATTTGTGGGAATATTAAGATTCATTTAGTAATGTATCAAAAAAGGGAAAATCGAGAGATTTTCCCTTTTTTGATACCTATTTATATTTATTAAAATTTCAAAGTAGCTGGCAAGTATTTCGCCACTAAGTCTTCATAATAAGGGCGAAGCTCTTTTGCATCTGGTGGTACTGGAACTTTAGAATACAAATCATAAGGATTGAATTTATCCACCCATTTAAACATTTTATAATCTTGAGTTGACATCAAATGGCTATAAGCATCATCACGGTGTTGTGGGTAGAATGAGTGATAACGAATTGGGTAAAGAGCTTCTTCCGGTAAATAATTTTTAATCATTTGGTAAAGATACTCGTCATGTCCCCAAGACATTTTAACGTTTTTGAGTCCACAATTTGGGGCATAAACACCGTATTTTGTATTGTAACGCTCATCTTTTGAATCAGGATTTGCCTCAAAAAACTCGGGATAAACTATTTTATCAGAGTGCTTGCAACCAACAGGGAAAGTATCGCCTACAACTGCCCATTGAGGCTCGCCGAACAAGCAAAGAACTTTACCTAAATCGTGCATAAAGCCCATCAGAACGAACCAATCTGGCTGGCCATCAGCTCTGATAGCCTCTGAGGTTTGAAGTAAATGTTGAAACTGGTCGAGGTTTGTATCTGGGTCAGAATCATCAATTAAAGTATTCAAGAAATCAATTGCACCCCAAACCGACATTTCACGTTTGTCGAACTTTAAGAATTCTTTTTCTTTCTCAATAACAAAATCATAAGTTTGATACGTGTGATTTAAACGATAGAATTCTCTAACGGTATTTACACGCTCAGAATCAGCGTAGTTACGATATTCTTCTTTTGTTTTTGTTGTTTCTACGTTTTTAGGCTCTGGGTATCTTACTAGCAAATCATCTTCCCATTCTTCGATGCTTGCCAAAGGTGAAATTTCTTTTTCGGTGAAGTTCATTTCTATTATTTTTTGAATTTTCTAATGAATTTTTAGGCCTTTTATAACGTAATAAAAATATCTAGCCCATGATACATAAATACAAAGTAAATATAATGCAATAAAGGAATAAAATTTATAATTATTAAAATAAACTTTACGCAAAGCTTTGAAATTGTTATGTAAACTTTTGAAATTGAAGTGGACAGTTATGGAAAGAGAATTGAATATTTAAGAAAAAGGAGACTCCAACAACTCAGGATTATTAACAAATCGTTTCAGTTGTTTGAATAACTTTCCGCCGTGCGAAGCATCAATTACTCGATGGTCGAGAGCCGCACCAAGCATTAAAATACTACGAGGTACGATTTCGTCATTTACAACCCAAGGTTTTTTTGTAACTCCACCCAAAATCAAGACAATGGAAATATTGGCCGAAGGCATTAAGGCTGGATAGCCAATATCCAGACCGATACTACCAATATTTGATAAAATAAACGAACCAAAATTATTTGCCGAAAGCCCAAGTGTAGGAATAGAAATACCAAGCGTAGTAGTGATATACTTAATTGACTGATAAACCCACCCACGCAGAGGCCACGGAATAGCCGACAGTTTTTCCTTCATTTGCATGGTAGCGTTTTCATCGCCTTTATGAGTTTTCTGGATTTCTTCTCTTAGTTTTTTAGCAGATGACGCAAGTGTTAGTTTATCAACGTTTTGCATCTTTACCGAACCCATTTCTCCACTTTGTAAAAGCACACTTACGGTAGCATCAGTCTGTTCGTGTGAATAAATATTGCCTCTTTTTACATAAGTGTTGAGTTCTGGAACGTGTTCTTTGATGGCCCGAGCAGTAGCTACCAAAAAAAAATGTGTAAGTGTGATTTTTACGCCTGATTTACGTTTTTCTGAAATGTATTTTTCTAAATCTGTAATATCAATCTCGACCGAGCCAAAGATTTTTGAATCTACCGGTTTTTTGTATATCGTTGAGGCAGTCTTTCGCCAGGAAGTATTTAGTGGGTTGTTTTCTTTCATTAGCTCGTTTTTAATTGACTTCTCAAATTCTCAAATGTCTGCAAATGAGTTTTTTTCAAAATTGATGCAAAATAAGCAATTAGTAAATAATTTCCTTTTATTTCGACTCGTTCGGTTAAATTAAAAGCGATATCTGAACCATTTTCAGGAAAAATAAAATCAATATTTAGCAAAATCGCACTTTTAATATGGCTAAAATATCGAATATGTTTTTAGGCTTCAAGTTCGATTACCTCAACTTCATAATTAGGCTTGATTTTCAAGAAACCTAATAGAAGTGCTTCCTCATTTGCTTGATAATTGATACTATTTAGCTCAATTTTGGAAAGCTTAGTAACTTCTTTCATCAACGGATGAATCTCGCCAAATTTTTTGAAGTCGAGAATATGTTCATAAACATCATCAAATTTTCTATCGAAAGAATGATTTAATAGAATTGTTTTTATGGCCATTTCATTTCTTCTCTAAAAGAGCCATAACTTCTGCATCTCCCATCACGGCATTAGCTGGAAGTAGATGTTTTTCATCAAAAACTTGTAGTTCAGTTTGGCTTAAAACCTTAATTGTACTTTCGTCGATTTTTCCATCAACCATTACTTTTTGGATGTCGAGTTTTAAATATTTTGCCAAAAACGAATAAGCAGCCTGGCGTTTTGAAGGACCGTAATCATGCTTTTCGTTGGCGAGATGAACATTTTCTACTTTATTTTCAGCACCAAAAAACGAATAAACATTTTTGATGTACGGATACTCCATCGTGGGCGTATTTACCGTCCAATCGCCACCGTCTGAAATCAAGATTAATGGTTTTGGAGCAAATGTAGCGGCAATTTCCACATTGCTTGTTTGGTGGCTTGGGCGTTTATGAATTGGCATTCCACTTTCACAAGTGCAACCTCCAAAAAAATAACCCGAAACCATCACAACGGGAACTGAAACCTTGACGCGGTCGTCGATGGCAGCTAATAAAAATGTTTGTGTACCGCCGCCAGATTCGCCCGTAACGCCAATGCGGTTTTTGTCGATATTGGCTAAATCGAGCAAGAAATCAAGAGCTGATTTGCTATTGATAATTTGTAGTTTAAGTGCTTTTTCTATCTTGTGGTCAGATTGTTTCGAGTCGCCAAAGCCAATCATATCATAAGCGAAAACAACAGCTCCCATGCGAGCGAGCGTTGCACAACGTTGTTGGGTGTAAGCAGCAAAACGTGGGTCGGGACCATGCCCATGCGGACACAAAATTCCAGCAGTTTTACCTTTGGGCGTTAGACCGTAAGAATCGGTAGGACGATACAAATTTCCTGTTACATAAATGCCCTCAATGCTCTGAAAAGACACGTTTTCTACTGAATAACCATTCAATGTTTTTTTGCTGTGAATACTAATATTAGTCGGTTTTTTGAACTCATAATTACTCAATTCGGCACCATCCAAAATTCCTTGTCTGATTTCTTGAGCGTGTTTTTGCCAAGAATTTTTATCAGAATATCGTTTTGCAAAATCATCGTGCAGGTTCTTTGCATCTTCTTCCGTAAAAAATTTGCCTTGACAAAGGTCTGGCTTTTCGGGATTGTATTGAGCAAAACTCATTTGCCCAACGAGTAGCAGAGAAAGTGTTAAATAAGAGATTCTCATAGTTTTTGGTTATTTAGATTCCCCATTAGGGGCTTGGGGTATAAAATCTTCACGCATTGGGTTGAACACATCAATCAAAATGCCATCCTCCAAACAAACTGCTCCGTGAATCAAATCAGATGGAATAAAGTAAACATCACCTTCTTTTAGTATTTTGCTTTCGCTATTGACCGTAATTTCAAACGCACCACTGGCTACATAGCTGATTTGTAAATGCGGATGCTTATGCAAAGTGCCGATTCCACCTTTCTCGAAAGCTACTTTTACGAGCATGATGTCTTCGTTATAAGACATGATTTTACGCTTGATTTTTGGGTCAACTACTTCCCACGGAAGTTCGTCGTCGGTTACTAAGGTTTTATTAAATTGTATCATTTCTTGGTAGCACAATTATCAAAATTATGCTTGTTTTTTGATTTATAAATAATTTATAAATAGACAATTAGGAGAATTGAGCTACTTTAATAATTTCTTTAAAAACTTGTTAATATGTTCAATCGTAGTGTCAATCCACGGTGAGAGTAAACAAAATTAGTACGGTGAATTTCCGAAAGTATAAACTTCTGAATAAATACCAAAAGTATCTAATTTCTTGCGATAATCATCACGACCGGCGTACATTCTATCAAATGAGCTATTCAGGAAAGGCGTCGGGGGCGTGTTTTTGCCTGCGTGCCTAAGTGCCGATGCTTCTTGCCAAAGTTTAGGGTTTTCGTATTTGCCAAATCCAAACCAATAGGTAGCAGCCGATATGCTTTTTTCGGTCGTCGCCCTCGCTTGATTCTGGGTGAATAAAGGGCAATATTCCATCAAAACAATGATGAAAAATTATAAATCTCCTAAAACCTTGATAACAAAGTTTTTATTGAGCGGTTTTGTATGCTCTTTTTTGAAAATAGCCTCAACGTTTCTTATTATTTCGGGATATTGTTTGCTCAAATCTATAGATTCTTGCTTGTCCGTTTCGAGATTATATAATTCAGTTGTTATTACACCTTTGTGCAAATTGCTTCTAACGGCTTTCCATTTACCCATTCTGAGGGCTTGCTGACCACCCGATTCAGGAAATTCCCAATATAAATATTCGTGAGGTTTTTGTTTTTTACCAAGCATAGTAGGCAAAAAGCTGATACCATCGTTTTTTCTTGAATTAATACCTAAAAGGTCGGAAACTGTAGCCATAAAATCATAAAATGAACTGATATGATTATTCTCAGAACCTTGTTTGATTACATTTGGCCATGCTGCTATCATCGGAACGTGAATTCCACCTTCATAAACAAAGCCTTTTCCTCTTCCAAATTGCTCTTGATAAGGCCCGCCAGATTTAAAATATTGAGGCTGGGTACCTCCTGCGTACGATGGACCATTATCGCTTGTAAAAATTATCAACGTATTTTCATATTGATTGGTCTCTTTTAATTTTTTCACGAGGTCGCCTACTTGCTCGTCAAGATATGAAATCATAGCGGAATAAGAGGCTTTTGGTGTGCGGTTTGGGTAATAAACGTTATTTTTTCCACCTAAATAGGGGTCTTCATTCCCCAGTTTTTTTTGATAATATTCAACCCATTTTTTTGGAGCTTGCAAGGGCACGTGCGGCAAAGGACTTGCATATAATAAGAAAAAAGGTTTGTTTTTTTGTTCGCTCAAAAATTTCAAGGCTTCTTTATGCATTAATTCTGGAGCGTAATCGTTTAATTCAAAATTTTTATAGTTTTCAGGGTCTTGAGCATCAACCTTAGGGTCAAATTTTTGATGAATATCTACAAATTTATTGTTGAGCAAAACCCTTTCTTCGTTTTTCCATAAATGTGTGGGATAAAGTGTATGTGCTTGACGCTGACAGTTATAACCATAAAAAAAATCGAAACCCTGTTTGTTTGGTGTACTTTCAGTTTCGGGAGCACCTAAGCCCCATTTTCCTATTAATGCAGTAACATATCCTGACGATTTAAAAATCTCTGCCACTGTAAAAATACTATCAGGCATTGGAAACTGCCCTTCTAATTTGGGGTTTTCATTCATGGCTTTCAAATTCCAAACATCGCCACGGCTTGTCCATTCGTCGTTGCCTCGAATGTAAGCGTGTCCCGAATGCTGACCCGTAAGCAACATACATCTGGCTGGGGCACAAACTGGGGCTGCACTATAATGTTCTCTGAATATCATTCCGCTTCTAGCGAGTGCATCTATATTAGGTGTTTCTATTATTTTTTGACCGTTAAACCCGACTTCGCCATAGCCAAGGTCATCTGCCAAAATAAATATTATATTAGTCTTAGGCTTTTTTATTGAAAATGCTGCTGCAAAAAAGCCACCTATCAATATAAAAATGATTAAAAATTTTGACATGAGTGCTAAGTTTAATTTATTAGAAACTTTATCAAGTAAATGGTTCAAAAATTACAATTTATATCATTAAGTAAAGAGACAACATTAATCGACAAATTGAAAGGATGTAAATATTATTAGCAAGCATTTTATCGCTGTGGCTAACAGTTTCGAATCGCTGAGGCGAACCGTCTTGTATCTTTTGGCTCAGTACTTAAAACTACTACTAAAAACCTTAAATTTGGTTCTCCTTAATTGGAAAGATATTTAATTAACAAAAAAGCCCTTCAAAATGCTTACAAAGTAAAAATCTTGAAAGGCCTTAATATATGCTTGTTTTTATTATTTTACAACTTTCATAACGCCATTCATGATACTCCAGTGACCTGGGAATGTGCACACAAATGGATAATCACCAATTTGGGCTGGAGCAGTAAATTTCAAACGATAAGTTTCACCTGCATTTACCAATGGTGTCGAAAACAATATCTGCGGAATAGCAGGAATGTAGTTTTTCTCAACTGCATCTTTCTGCATAATCATTTTATTGGCCGCATTTCCGATGATTTCAAGGCTTTTTGGTTTACCAATTACCAAGTTGTGTTGCATGGCATCGGGATTTTCAAGAACCAAAATTATTGTTTTTCCTGCTGAAACCGAAAACTCTTTTTTATCAAATTTCATGGCTTCTACCACAGTTTTGATATTGATGATAATAGCATCTTTTTCTGCTTCACTGACCGAATTTTTCAAGTTCCAAGCTTGCATTAATTTGTTTATTCTTGTCAAATTATCATCGCTCAATTTATTGCTTAGACTTACCATAAATTCTTGATTAGCAGCGTTTACTATACCTTTTTTACGAGGATTCCAGCCACTTGATAAGCCTTTCAATAATGCGGCGTTTTCAGTATTTGGTAGTTTATCCCACAATTTCAAAAGAGTAACAATCGAGTCAGGTGCAGAAACCGAGGCATAACTACGAGCCGCTCTTTCGAGTGCAAAAGTGCTGAGTTTTTGTGATTGTTGATAGGTTACTTTTTTCACAAAATTGTTATTTCTTTCGTTTCCTTCTGCAATTTTGTTTTCTTCATCAATCATTAGTGTAAAGGTATATTCACCTGCCAAATCGGTCGAGAAACCAAAATCTCCAGACCATGGACCATTGGTATTTTTGCTAATCGTCACGGTTTCATTTGGTGCAATGCCAGTTGAATGTACTTTACTCCAAACCGTTGATTTTTGTCCTTCGCCCATAATTTCAATCTTCAGAGAAGCAATTTGACCTTTTTTCAATGAATCAGTTCCGTTGTTTTTTACTTCTACAAAATATCTCATGCCTTCACGTACAAAAGGAGAAGTTGGCTCGGTACGCATATTTGTAATAACTAAATCTACTCCCGGCGAAGCCGTTTCTGCCGCAGTTGTAGCTACTTTGGTTTCGGTCATTGTTGCACTATGTTTCATCATTGAATGGTCGTGCGATGCTGCTGCTGTTTTGCTCATCGTAAGATTACGCAAGTGTTTTTTCAATAAAA
>CAMAQF010000052.1 GCA_945860265.1 Emticicia agri
AGACATTGACAGGAAAGCGATTTACGACATATATTGTGAAAACGAAAAAGGTGAAAAATTCATAGTAGAACTTCAAAAAGCAAAACAAAATTATTTCAAGGAAAGAACAATCTATTATTCAACATTTCCAATTCGAGAACAAGCCGAAAAAGGAGAATGGAATTACAACTTAAAAGCAGTTTACTGCATTGGAATTTTAGACTTTACATTTGACGACTACGAAACAGAACCAGAAAAAAGCGAAGTTGTACATACAATTAAACTGAAAAATCAAAATGGCAAAACATTTTACGATAAGTTGACTTTTATTTATCTTGAAATGCCGAATTTTAAGCAAACAGAAAACGAACTTAAAACTCGTTTAGACAAATGGCTTTATTTTATCAAACATTTGGAAGACTTTGAGACAATTCCAACAATTATCGCAGACGAGGTTTTTAAACAAGCATTTGAGAAAGCTGAACTTGCTAAATTTGGTCAAACTGAACTTGAAAATTATGAGAATAGTTTGAAAATTTATAGAGACTTAAAAGGCGTAATTGACACAGCGTATTTTGATGGCAAAGCAGAGGTTGCTAGAAAACTTAAAGAAAAAGGAATGGGCCTAGACTTTATTATTGAAACTACTGGACTGACTAAGAATGAAATTGAGAAGCTGTAGGACTCAAAATGCAATATACCTAACGTAGTATTTATGAAAAAGGGTGGCAAACGTAAGTAATTGAACATCAGTATATATTTGTCAACATTTGCAACATCGAACTGAATACTATGGAGCTTTGGATTAACTCAATCGCATGGGCTACCACGTTTGGAACAAAACCGCTACGGCAGTCCGACCAGCACCACTTACGGGCTAACGAGTTTCAAACTCCCCTATTTGGCTAAACGTTTCACATTCACTCGGTGTGTCAGCCATTCTCTGAACAGCAAAAACCTCTACACCGCATCCACATCCACCACCACATAAACCCCTCTAAACTCACGTTGCGTTAATACGGCGTCAATTTGTTCTTGTAAGAAAACCTTAGCGGCTTTTATGTTGAGTTTATCTTTTTCGAGTTTTAGTAAAATATCGTACAAAAACTTATTTCTTACTCGCTCAACCATGCCTTTTTCGGGGCCAAGCACACGAGCTTTGCCGAGTTTTTCGAGCAATTTATTGGCTAACCAATGAGCAGCTTTTTCGGCTTTGTCTTGTTCTTCGTGCTTCACAGTTATCGAAATCACACGAGTAAAAGGCGGATAAAAATACACTTCTCGCTCTTTGATTTCATCGTTATAATAACCCATATAATCGTTCGCTACAACTTTAAGTAGCAAACTTTGCTGCGTATTGCCAGTTTGAATCAACACCAAACCTTTTTTCTCACGTCGGCCTGCACGCCCGCTTACCTGCGTAAGCATCTGAAAAGCCTTTTCGGCCGCACGAAAATCTGGGAAATGAATCATACGGTCGGCATCAAAAATGCCAACCAAACTCACACGGTTGAAATCCAACCCTTTGCTAATCATCTGCGTTCCGACCAAAATATCTGTATTCCCTTGCTCAAACTCCCCAAGAATTGTTTGATAAGCATTTTTTGTACGAGTCGTATCCAAATCCATGCGTTGCACTCGTGCCGCTGGATACATGATTCGAAGGTCATCTTCAAGTTTTTCAGTACCAAAACCCACCGATCGCATTTTGCCCGAACCGCAAGTTGGACAAACCCTCGGAATCTCTTCTTTATGTCCGCAATAATGGCAACGCAATTCTTTTGAGTCGAGGTGATAAGTCAAACTCACCGCACATTGCTCACATTCACCAATCCAATTACATTCTTGGCAATTCAAATAAGGCGAATAACCACGTCGGTTTTGGAAAATAATCGTTTGGTCGCCAATGGCCAAATTATGCTCAATATACTGACATAAAGTTCCCGAAAAATCATTTTTCATGGTTTTTGCCTTACGCTCCGACTTCAAGTCAATTAGCTGAATATCAGGCAATTGAGCATTTCCGTATCTTTGATTGAGCGTAACCAGACCATATTTGCCAGTAGTGGCTTGATAATAACTTTCGAGCGATGGCGTGGCCGAACCCAACAAGATTTTCGCACCTTGTTTCAGCCCCAGCATAATGCCCACATCACGTGCGTGGTAGCGTGGAGCGGGGTCATATTGTTTATACGAACTTTCGTGCTCTTCGTCGATAATAACCAAGCCCAAATTATCCATCGGCAAGAAAACCGACGAACGCACACCCACCACAAACTGATAGCGTCCTTCAAGCACACCTCGCCAAACTTCAACCCGCTCATTGTCCGAAAATTTGGAGTGATATACACCCATTTTATCACCAAAAACACGTTTCATCCGTACCACAATTTGGGTAGTTAGAGCTATTTCGGGCAATAAGAACAATACTTGCGAGCCACCTTCCAACACTTGCTGAATCAAATCAATATAAATCTCGGTTTTGCCACTTCCAGTAATTCCATGCAGTAAAACCACATCTTTTTCTTGAAAATGGGTCAAAACTTCATTACTTGCCTGTTGTTGAGCTTCGGTTAGCTCGATTTTAACTGGCTCAGTTGGCATATCATCGCCAAAGCGGGAAACCACTATTTCAAACTGCTCCAAAACTCCTTTTTCAATCAATTTATTGAGCGAAGAATCGGAAGTTTCCCCTTGCGTAAAAAAAGATTTATCAACTCCCAAGTGATTGCGTTCATGCAGTTGGTGCATCGGAATTTGGCGTAAATATTCCAACACAACCGTTTGTTGTTTGGCATTTTTGGCCAAGGAATCAATCAAATTAGCTACTTCTTCGCCGCCTTCATAAACCCTTTTTAGTCGAACTTTCTTGGCAATTTTGGGCTTATATTTCTCCTTAACTTCTTCATACATAATAATTGCGTGCTTACCAATCAATGACTTTATCATGGAGTTGATATTGGTTTCGCCCACAAATTTTAGGGCGTCATCATAAGTCAACGAAGCATGATTTTTTAGAATATCCAAAAATTCAATTTCGTTTTCTTCCAAAAGTTCAGGATGGTCAAAGTCAGGGTTTATCTGAATCCTTGATTGGCTGGTGACCTTCAAGCCCGAAGGCACCGCCACGTTCATCACTTCGCCCACACAACACATATAATAATCGGCAATCCAATCGAATAACCAAAGTTGTTGCTTCGTGATAAGTGGCTCTTTATCAAGTAGTTCTAGAATATATTTTGCTTGATATTTTGCTGGAGGTGTTTCATGAATCCGTCCGACGACCGCTGTCACGACTCGATTTTTACCAAATTCAACAATCACCCTTGCCCCTATTTTTATTTCATCAACGAAGTTTCTCGGCACTCGATACGTAAACATTCGCGGAATCGGCACAGGCAAAATCACATCAGCAAAATAGGTTGTTTCAACAGAAAAAAGACCTTCCATTTAGAATTAAGAATGTAAAATGAAGAATGTAGAACGAGAAATGTTTCTAAACTTTTTAGTTATCTACATTCCGAACAATACTCAAAGATACTAAATTCAGCCTTATATAAGAAAATTGATTATTTTGCAAGAAATATTTTTCGCTTACTCGCTTGCAAATGTTATGCACGCATACTATTTTTGATTAAAAATGATTGTTTTGGAATTTTAACCAATACCAAATAACCAATTTTCCAATAAATATGAAAGAGACTATCGAATATAAAGTGCCAACGATGGCAGAAATGGCAGCAAACGGTCAAGAACCCGAAGTATTGTTTTGGGTGGGTTGTGCAGGTTCGTTTGATGACCGATATAAAAAAGTAACGATTTCGTTTGTGAAGATTTTGAATAAAATTGGGGTGAAATTCGCCGTTCTCGGTACGGAAGAAGCTTGTACGGGCGACCCTGCACGTAGAGCAGGCAACGAATTTACGTTTCAGATGTTGGCTCAACAAAACATCCAGGTTTTGAATGGCTACAGCGTAAAGAAAATCGTAACGGCTTGCCCTCATTGCTTCAACACGCTTAAAAACGAATACCCAGAATTGGGCGGAAACTACGAAGTAATTCACCATTCAACCTATTTACAGCAATTAATCAACGAAGGGCGAATAAAAATTGAAGGTGGTGGCAGTTTCAAGGACGGAATGCCGCCCAGACAAAAAATTACGTACCACGATTCTTGTTATTTGGGCCGTGCCAATGATATTTATGAAGCTCCACGCCAATTACTCGAAAATTTAGATGCCGAACTCGTAGAAATGAAGCGTTGCAAAACCAATGGACTTTGCTGCGGTGCGGGTGGTGGACAAATGTTTAAGGATGCCGAAAAAGGAACAAAAGAAGTAAATATCGAGCGAATCGAAGATGCTTTGGCAACTGGAGCGAAAACTATTGCCGTTGCCTGCCCATTCTGCATGGTAATGATGTCAGATGGCATAAAAAACAAAGAGCGTGAACATGATGTAAAAGTTTATGACTTAGCTGAGTTGCTTGAGCAAGCGATGTAGAACAATCGCATTGATTGTTATGGTTATTGCAAATAAAATTTTACTTATTTTTCACAAGTTTTTAAGCCACTTTTTTTATTGTTTCGTTGGATTTTACAAAGTTATCCACATAATGAGTCTGGCTTTTTATTACCGCAACGGCTCTTAAAACTAATTTGTTTTTGACAGCATTAATGACACTTAGAGCATGTTTGCCTTCTGCCATTTTTCTGTCATAATAGTTTTTCATTTCAGGGTTGCAGTGAATCACTGACATGGCTCCCATGTGTAATATTTTTTTCACGGGGTCGCCCGTGCGACTCTTTATTTGCCATTTTATGCACTTTTTCAGGCTTTTTAATACTCGTTCCGCTGGAGTTTCCAAAAGGAGCTACACCAGCATAGTAAGCCAATTGTTTACCTGATATATTACCTGCAAAATTATTGGTACAAACTATCAAATAGACGGCTGTAATGTTGCCAATACCTGGAACAGATAGTAATAAATCATAGCTTTTTTGCAAGGTATCATCAGATTTTATGAGTTCTTTTATGAGTTTTTCGATGGCAATTATTGATTTTTCTAAGCCTTCAATCGCTGTTTTGTATACTTGTTCTAATGCTTTTTGTGTTGCTTTATCGTTTATATCATTCAGTTCTTTCAAATAAGTTTGATTAGCATTTTTTTGACTTAACAGCCTCACTCTTGATGTCTGAAGGTCTTTCAATTGCATCAATTTTGAGTTCAATGGCTTACTCATTATAAGTTCATCTAATTCCTTACAGGCATATTTGCACAATCTTATGGCATCAATTTTATCGTTTTTACCTCTGGCAATGCCAAAACTCCATTTGATATGAGCAGCATTACCGATGTGTATTTGTAGGTTGATTTTATTGCAAAATGCCCAAAGTAAACGATGGTAAATGCCTGTATTTTCAATGACTAACACGGTATTTTTATCAAAACTTACTTTATGACTTTTGAGCCATTTCTGAAAAGACTTTAATCCAAGTTCACTATTTTCAAAGTGAGCTGATTGTATTGCCTGTTTTTGGTGGTTAATTACTGGCATAAAAGCCGCATCAAAAAACGGCTTAGACATGTCAATCCCGATAAAATACTTAATGTTGTTTTGCATACGGTTTTATAATAAATTTGTGAATAAAGCTAACCAATTTTAACCCATCGACTCAGTCCTTAATAATGAGTAGTTAGCTCTAATTGTTATTTGGTCACTAAGGAAAAAAAATCGGTGGCGGATTGAATCGATGCATAGGTAATGAGCCTTGGCGTACGGTAAATGTGTCGCCACCGATTGGTTAGTTTTTACTGTAAATTTCTTAACTTATCCACATTTCAACAAAAGAAAAATCAGACCGCCGAAGCGGTAGCAAAAAGAAAATACAACACTAATAACAGTTTTATTATAAATAATCAAAGTACAAATCTAAAGGGCGAACCGATTTGTAACTTATTCATTTGATACGAAAAAAGCTTACTTAAATATTGTAATAAAAACATGGAAGTTGAAAGAATTTTAAGTTGCTTTGATAAAAAGAGTGAGAAATTACAGTGGGAAAAGAATATTGATGAAATTGATTTAGATACTTTGAAGACAATTTTGAAGCCTGATAAAGATGAATATTTAGAGCTTATTTACAAGATTGATGAATCTAATTACTCTATTTTTGAAAAACTACTAAAAGTTGAGTTTGATTTTGAAAAATACATTTATGAAATAGGGTGTTTTAAAATCATGTAATTATTAAGTTCTACTTTGAGACTATTTTCATAAAAACATTGTTTATTAATTGAAATGAAACAATTAGTTACCATATCGCCTAATATTCAAAGTGGAGTTCCTGTATTTTTCAATACAAGAGTTCCTGTGAAAAATCTCTTTGATTATATTCGAGGAGGAGATTCAATCGGAGATTTTTTAGAAGATTTTCCATCTGTAACTCAACAACAAGCTCAAGATATATTGAAATTAGCAGAAAATGCAGTAACCCTCAATTATTATCTTGATGAAATTGTTGCTTGATGAAAACCTTCCAAAAAAACTAAAATATCGTTTTAGTCCTAATTTTTCCGTTCAGACGGTTTCAGATTTAGGCTGGCAAGGAAAACAAAATGATGAACTACTTTCTTCCATGATTCAAAAACAACTACAAGTGCTTATTACTTCTGACAAAAACCTTCGCTTTCAACAAAATCTTGAAAATCTCAATATTTGTGTTGTTATTTTAATGACCAAAGATAATCGTTATGAGACCGTAAAAGATTTTGTTATTCACATTGAAGAACTTTTACAGTCAAACTCTGCGTTTAGTTATTATGAACTAAGCTTATAATATGTACGTAGATTTCGATAAAATTCCGCAAGATGCCCGTATTTGGGTGTATCAAGCCAATCGTCAACTGACTGATGATGAGGCAAATACGATTGAAAATTATATAAAACCTGCTGTTAATCAATGGGCGGCTCATGGAGCGTCTTTATTGGCATCGGCAAAAGTTTTGCATAATCGCTTTGTGATTATTGCCCTCGACCAAAACATGAATGCCGCAAGTGGTTGCTCGATTGATGCCTCTACTCGTTGGTTTAAAGAGCTTGGCGATGCCCTAAATATAGATTTCTTCGACCGCTCACAGGCTTATCTTGATGGAAACGAAATAAAAACGTTCTCGGTTTTTCAATACAAAAAAGCAGTTGAGAGCGGCGTCGTTTCTCCTGACACTATTATTTTTAATAATATCACTTTATCAACTTTGGGTGATATTTCTGAAAAATGGCAAATAAAAGCCATTGATGCCCCGACTTTGAAAAGATTTTTTGTTAATACAGTGGCTTAATCTTACCTTGGACGATGTAGGAACATCGTGCCACAAATATGGCTGAAACATTATATATTCCAGAAAATGCCTCTCGCAAGGCCGTTTATGAAAGTATTATTCCCCAAGTAGAAGGACTTCTGAGTGGCGAAACTGACCAAACTGCCAACTTGGCCAATTTTGCTGCTGCTCTCAGAGAAGCCTTTGGATTCTTTTGGGTTGGGTTTTATCTAAAAAAAGAAAATCAATTAGTTTTGGGGCCTTTTCAAGGGCCGATTGCTTGTACACGTATTAATTTCGATAAAGGTGTTTGTGGTTATTGTTATCGCACAAAAGAGACAGTCATTGTACCAAATGTCGAAGAGTTTCCAGGGCATATTGCTTGTAGTTCGGCTTCAAAATCTGAAATTGTAGTGCCTGTTTTTGATAAAAACGGCAATGTTTCGATGGTTTTGGATGTTGATAGTGATAAATTAGACGATTTTTCGGAAGTCGATAAAGAAGGCTTAGAAGCTTTAGTCAGAATTTTAGAAAATACTTTTATCGCTTAAAAATGAATACATTATTTCCAGTATTTTTAAAACTTGAAGAATTGAACACGCTTGTTGTAGGCGGTGGAAATGTAGGTTTGGAAAAACTCGAAGCTATTTTTAGAAATTCCCCAAAAGCGACAGTGACGCTCGTTTCTCCCGAAATTCGTGAGGAAATCAAGGCTTTGGTTTCGCACCATAATCTTACTTTGATTTACGAAAAATACAATATTTCGTACCTTGAAGGAAAGGATATAGTTACAGCTGGAACTGATAGCAAAGAAGTGAACCGACAAGTAAGAGATGATTGTAAATCCAAACGAATATTGGTAAACATAGCCGATACACCTGATTTGTGCGATTTTTATTTGAGTTCGGTTGTGGTGAAAGAAGATTTAAAAATTGCCATTTCAACCAATGGTAAATCACCAACTTTTGCGAAGCGTTTCCGTGAAATTTTAGAAGAAATAATTCCCGAAAATTTACAAGAAACGTTGAATAATTTGCAGGCTATCAGAAATAAACTCAAAGGAGATTTTCAGAGTAAAGTGCAAAAACTGAACGAGATTACGAAGGTTATGCAGGAATAGTCCTCAGTTAACAAATAAATGTGCCTCAACTTTTGTAAATAATGATAAAAAGTCGTGTATCGTTTGTTTTGTTGATGTAAAGTCATTTTTGTAGAAAAGTACTGATAATGAAATCAAAAAAACATATTTGTTAATCAATCAAAATCAATGTACTGATAATGGAACAACCATTTTTCGATTTTAATCAGATAGATGAATCATTATCATTTAGTTTCGAAAGCACAGGGAAGAGAAATATCGAGAAACGAGTTATATTTCAGAAATTGGACTTAGAAAATTTTTATCAATTAGCTTTGGTTGATTTGAAAGAAGATGGTACTTTTGATGATAAAATTGTGAGTAATAATGGAGATAGAGATACGGTTTTAGCAACAATTTTTCAAATCCTTAACTATTTCTTAACCATTGTCCCAGATATTGTGGTGTTATTTGCAGGAAGCACAGATTCTCGAACAAGACTGTATCAGATTGCACTAAACTCGGAACTTGAAAAGGCATCAAAAAATTTTAATATATCAGGATTCAATAATAATTTGTTTGAATCTTTTGTTAAAAACAAAACTTATGAAGCATTTGCGATAACAAAGAAATAAATTTAGAAAATATGAAAACAATAGTTTTTGATAAAAGCACTATAAAAAGAAGTCAAAACCAAAAAGTGAGCAGTACAAAGCAACTTGATGCTATTTTGGCAAAAAAATCAGCTATCTTAAATGATATTCTTTCTCGTGCTGATTTATCAACGCTTCCTAAATCCCCAAAGTAAGAGTTTTTAATTTATTTGAAAAATAGTTTCAAAAACTAGCCACACCTTTTGTCAGCGATGACAAGGTGTGGCTAGTTTTTTAATAGCCTAATTATTTTTACGCAACTATCAATTTATTCTTACGTTCGCCAATTTGCTGACGCCACATGGCGTAGTAAAGCCCTTTTTCTACCAAAAGTTCTTCGTGTTTGCCAACTTCAATGATTTTTCCTTGTTCCAAAACGAAGATTTTATCAGCGTGCATCACAGTGCTTAAACGGTGTGCAATCATCACTGTTATGTAGTCGCCTTGAGCGGTTACTTCTTTAACCGTATTTGTAATTTCCTCTTCAGTCAATGAGTCTAAAGCCGAAGTTGCTTCGTCAAAAACGAATATTTTAGGATTTCTCAATAAGGCTCTCGCAATTGATAAGCGTTGTTTTTCTCCACCTGAAATCTTGATTCCACCTTCACCAATTACGGAATCAAGACCATTTTCGGCTCTTGACAAAAGATTCTGACATGAAGCTTTCTGTAAAGCGTCCATAATTTCGGCATCAGTGGCACGAGGTTGGGCAAAAAGAAGATTTTCTTTAATAGACCCCGAAAACAATTGCGTGTCTTGCGTCACGAATCCAATTTGTGAACGTAATTCTTCAATATTGATTTCATTAGAAGGCAAATCATTATAAAGCACGGTTCCTTCCGATGGATTATAAAGCCCAACTAATAATTTTACTAAAGTAGTTTTGCCAGAACCTGATGGCCCGACAAAAGCTACAGTCTGTCCTTTTTTTACTTCAAAACTAACATTATCTAATGCTTTTCCGTGAGCGGTCAAGTGGCTGAAACTTACCTCTTTAAATTTCAAGTTTTCTACTCCTCCTAATTTTGTTGGGTGGTCAGGTGTAAGCTCAATAGGGTTATTAAGTAATTTTTGAAAATTATTTAAAGATGCTTCAGCTTCACGATAAGCAATAATCACATTGCCCATTTCTTGCATAGGTCCAAAAACAAAAAACGAACAAAATTGTAGTGTAAGTAACTGACCGACAGTCATTTGGCCTTTAAAAATCAATAAAAGTAAAAGGAATAAAATCGCCTGACGAAGAAAGTTCACGAAAGTACCTTGAATAAATCCAATACTACGAATGCTACGCACTTTCTTCAATTCGAGTTGTAGAATCTTGTAAGTATTAAGATTCAAACGCTTTATTTCTTGGTCGGTTAGCCCAAGACTTTTTATTAATTCGATGTTTCTTAGTGATTCAGTAGTAGTTCCTGCCAAGGCAGTTGTTTCTTTTGTAATCGTCTGCTGAATTTTCTTGATTTTTCGACTTAAAACCCTTGTTAAAGCCGCTAAAGCCGCCGCTCCGCCTAAATACACAAAAAACAACCATGGACTAATGCCAAAATGAAAAATATACACATTTAGCACAATGATACCAATCAAAGAAGTAAAGCCAACATTCACAAAAAGTGTGATAAATTTCTCAGTATCGGTACGTACTTTTTGTAAAATCGAAAGCGTTTCGCCACTGCGTTGGTCTTCAAATTGTTGGTAAGGAAGTTTAAGCGTATGTTTTAAGCCATCGGTGAAGATTGATGCTCCAAATTTTTGAATCACCATATTCATTACATAATCTTGGAGAGTCTTCGCAATTCTACTCACCATCGCCACACCCACAACTGCCAAAAGCATTAGCATAACTCCTTGGGTATAATCAGCTTGAGTAAAAGTTTTAGCTTTGCCAGCATACTCATCCACGATTTTTCCGAAAATGAGTGGGTCGAGCAATGAAAAAGTTTGATTAATAGCAGCTAAAGCCAAAGCAAGCACCACCTGCCAATTGTAGCGGCCTAAGTAATGTAAGAGTAATTTCATAAATTAGAGGTAATCTAAGGCTAAAAGACTGATTTGTGCCAAAATTTAACAAAGCCTATTATTAAATAATTTCGAAGAGATATTTTACTGAAAATGGTATAAATTAAAAAAGGTAAAACCTGAAAAAATTCAAATTTTACCTTTAAAGGTTGTTGACCTACCAGGATTCGAACCTAGAAAGACTGTACCAAAAACAGTTGTGTTACCATTACACCATAGGTCAATCCTGAAATGTGATGTAAAATTAATATTTATGATTGAATGACGCAAGTCTATAACCAAAAATATTTTTATTTTTTTATTGCAATTGTGCTACACGACGTAATTCTTCCAAAATCACTTCTTTCATTAATAACTTACGTTTCTGCGTTTGAATATTTGATTGCGTAATTTTATCTAAATCTGGCCCTTGCGAAACACCTTCGTTACTTTCAATCAAAATCTTCAGTTCGCCTCTCGCACGGATAACGATATTTTCCATTTCACGGAATTTTGTCAAAACTTGTTGTTTTTCGATCAAGTAGTTATAATTTGGCAATTTCCGAGTAACTACTTTCATTAAGTAGCTTAATTCAAAAATCTTATCACAAGCTGCTCTGAAACGCTCTGCAACGTTGCGTACGGCTAAGTGTGACGGAACTTTGATACCTTTCCAATCATTTAGCATTACTTTAGCACGCTCGGTTGCCACAAAAATATCTTTCGATTCTGCCAAGCTTTCAGCTTCTTCCATCATTTTTTGTTGAGCCTCTACACGAGGGTCAACACGTATTTTGATTTGAATACCTTTTGCTGCACAATATTTTTCGTAATATAATGTAGTGAGTTTTTTGAACCTACGAAACTCAAATTTCAATCTTTTCGGTGGAACATCGCCCACGTTACGCCACTCAGTTTGTAGGCGTTTTAGTTCTATGAAAGAAAGCTCCCAGTTTCCCATTCTGAACAACATTTCTGCACCACGTACAAGCTCCATGTATTTTTCCATACGCTCACCAATGATACGATTTTGCTCTTCATAAAAAGCCTTTCTTCTTTGGTAAAAATCATCCAAAACTTCCTTAAAAGTTTGTTCCGTTGATTCTTGATAAGGCTTGTCGACTGGACCAGTTCTAATCCAGCGAGTTTTGATATCTTGTAGTTGCTCGGCAACAATGTTCCAATCGACTTCTTCTTTGGCTTCTTTGGCTTCTTCAATAAGGGCCTCTTTTATAGCCAAGTTGTTGGCCTGATTGTCCACAATTAAACTACGAAGGAATTCTTCTTGCTCGTCAAGTATTTTAAGCAGTGGAATAAAATCACCAATGCCGTCAAAATTTAACAAGCGTTTGCGAAGTTGCGTGAGTTTTGTCAAGAAAGAACCCTTATTCTGGGTCTCGGTAATCTCAGATTCCAATTGAGTAACCTTGTTTACCGCAATTTGGTAACGGTTAATGAAATACTGAAAAGCCTCTTCTTCTGTGCGTTTAACTTCTCCGATTTGTCGGTCGGGCATATCTAAATACCCTTTCAAGAATACCTTACCGTCTTTTATGTAAGCATATTCGTTTTCTAATGTTACGCCGTTCATAATAATAAATCACATGGCTTGTGAGTCAGGGATGGTGGTTTGTTTGGGTAAAATTCGCAGTTTTTTTGTATAATACAAACAGCTTTACCGATATTTGCGTAAAAATTTATTAAATATAGTGAAAAATACACAACTAGACGCCTTTTCTACATAAATAATCAAAAATTAAACCATACTTTTTTGTTTTAGATCAATTTTAAGCATAATCAACCATGAACGAACAAATTATCTTTTCGATGGAGCGAGTGAGTAAAATCATTCCACCTAGTCGTCAAATCTTAAAAAACATTTATCTTTCTTTTTTTTACGGAGCAAAAATCGGGGTTTTAGGTCTGAATGGTTCGGGAAAGTCAACCCTTCTTAGAGTCATTGCAGGAATTGATAAAAACATCAATGGCGATGTGGTTTTTTCACCGGGTTATACAGTCGGAATGTTGGAACAAGAGCCAACGCTCGACCCAACAAAAACTGTTCGTCAAATTGTGGAAGAAGGCGTACAAGAAATCGTAGATTTACTGAAAGAATTTGATACAATCAATGAGGCATTTGGCGACCCTGATGCTGATTTTGATAAATTACTGGCTCGTCAAGGCGAAGTACAAGAAAAACTTGATGCCTTTGATGCTTGGGAATTAGACACTCGTCTGGACCGTGCGATGGACGCCTTGCGTTGTCCGCCAGAAGATGCTTTGGTAGAAAACCTTTCGGGAGGAGAAAAACGTCGTGTAGCTCTTTGCCGTTTGTTGCTGAAACAACCTGATGTATTATTGCTCGATGAGCCTACCAACCACTTAGATGCCGAGTCGGTGCTATGGTTGGAGGAACATTTACGCCAATATAAAGGTACGGTAATAGCCGTTACTCACGACCGTTATTTCTTGGATAACGTAGCGGGTTGGATTTTGGAGTTGGACAGAGGCGAAGGTATTCCGTGGAAAGGAAATTATTCTTCTTGGCTCGAACAAAAACAAAATCGTTTAGAGAAAGAAGAAAAAACCGAATCGAAACGTCAGAAATCATTGCAACGAGAGTTGGAATGGGTGCGAATGGCTCCGAAGGCTCGACAGGCGAAATCGAAAGCTCGTTTGCAGGCGTATGATAAAATGGTGAGCGAGGACTCGAAAGAAAGAGAAGATAAACTCGAACTTTTCATTCCACCTGGGCCACGTTTGGGTAATAAAGTAATTGAAGCAACAGGCGTGAAAATGGGCTTTGGTGATAGATTGCTTTATGATGATTTGAATTTCAGTTTGCCACAAAATGGTATTGTTGGAATTATCGGGCCAAACGGTGCTGGAAAAACAACACTTTTCAAATTAATTACCGACCAACTGAAACCTTTGGCTGGAACGTTTGAAGTGGGTGAAACCGTGAAACTTTCTTATGTTGACCAAGAACATAACCAACTCGACCCAAACAAATCGGTTTATGAACTAATTTCTGGTGGAAATGACTGGGTAATGCTCGGAAACAGACAAGTAAATGCCCGTGGATATGTGAGTCGATTCAATTTTCAAGGTGGTGATCAAGAGAAAAAAGTAGGTATTTTGTCAGGTGGAGAACGAAACCGTGTACATTTGGCAATGATGCTCAAAGAAGGTGGAAACTTATTGCTTTTAGATGAGCCTACCAACGATTTGGACGTAAATACCCTCCGTGCCTTAGAAGAAGGTCTCGAAAACTTTGCTGGTTGTGCGGTGGTTATTTCCCACGACCGTTGGTTCTTGGATAGAATTGCCACGCATATTTTGGCTTTCGAGGGCGATTCACAAGTTTATTGGTTTGAAGGAAACTTCTCAGAATATGAAGAAAATCGCAAAAAACGCCTCGGAACTGATGTGACGCCTAAACGTATTAAATATAGAAAATTGCAGTAGAAATTAACAACTTCCCGAAAGTACTAACTTTCGGGAAGTTTAGTTTTAGGGTTCACTGTTTTTACTTCTTCACTTCTCTAATCGCACTTTCAAAGTGCTGAGTAATTTCTTTCACCACATTTTCGTCTTTTGTTGCGACCCTAAACGACGTGTGGCTATCTTTTTCATCATCTTTAACATTAAACGAGCCTCCGATATTATAATCTTTCCTGAAACCTAAATCTACTTTCACATGGTCAGCTGGAACATCCAAAACCAATTCATAATTGCCATCTTTTTCTTTTTTATAGCTTACTTTTCTGACATCTTTCAAAGACCAGCTTACATTAAAACCCATCGAAAAACCATTATCTTTTGCACTTAGATTCATCAACATTTTGTTTCCTGCAAACGAAAATACAGGCTTAGATTTCTTTCCGTTTAGGTTCAATTGCTTATCGTCGTTATCAACAACGAGTTTATTTAGGTGAGTTGTAAGCCAATCGGTATTGGCTTTTAAGGCAGATTGTGCAAAAATAAGTGTAGAAGAGGTAAGCAAACTGAGTGTTAAAAGAATCTTTTTCATAGTTTTTATAATTTTGTTTGCTTAGTAGATGCAAAAAAACGATGTAGGTTGTGTAGCTTTAAACAAGAAACTTTACTTTTGATAAAAAAACTGATATAACACTTTATGAAGAAAACAGCCCTAACCCTTTTCACTTTTCTAAGCCTTTCTACATTTGCACAGAACATTGTTTCTGAACAAGTTTTAAAACACCTTGAAACCATTGATACCAACAGAATCAAGGCTCACGTAGCTTATCTATCAGACGATAAGCTCAAAGGACGTTTGCCAGGAAAAGAAGGCTACCAAATGGCAGTTGATTATGTTGTGAAACAATATAACGAAATGGGGCTAAAACCCGCTGGCGAAAATGGTACATACATGCAAAATGTTGTTTTGCGTAAAACAAAACTCGTAAAAGAAACAGCCAAGTTTACTCTTACACTTCCCAATGGCGAAAAACGAGAATTAACGCTTGGCAATGATTTGTCGATTTACCCACATCCAGAGAGAAAATCTGTGGATTTTAATGCTCCATTGGTGTTTGTCGGATCAGGATTTGATACTCCACAAATCAATATAGACGATTATAAAAGTTTGAATGTAAAAGGTAAAATAGTGGTGGTTTTGCGAAGAATTCCAGACAATTTACCTACCAACGTGAAACTACACTTAGGATATCCAGCGACTTTACAAGAGTTTGCGGCCAAAAATGGCGCTATTGGCGTGTTGGTTTGCAATTATACCAATAGTATGGTGCAGTTTAAAGCTGGTGCTAATAATATGTTCACAAATGGTGTTTCCGCATCTGTTACAGCAACTGGTAAACGCACAAGTTCTGCATCGGTTTTAGGTGGTAAAATTATAGTTGCGGGTGGTATTTCCGTTCCAGCGTTGCAAGACCTTATGCGTGCCGAAAATAATATGCTTGATAGTACTTGGCAGCAGCTTGAAAAAGGAAAATATGTGAGTAAAGCTCTCAAAAGCACCATTACCGGACATTATGAAAGCACTTTCAAAGATGTAATCAGCTATAATGTGATTGCCAAAGTAGAAGGCTCAGATGCTAAACTTAAAAAAGAATTTGTAATTCATTCAGGGCATCTGGACCACCTTGGTGTTGGAAAACCAATCAATGGTGATTCAATTTACAACGGAGCTCACGATAATGCCTCGGGAATTGCTTGTGCTTTAGAGATTGCACGAATGTATGCAACTTTACCACAAAAACCCAAGCGTTCGATTTTGTTTGTGCTTGTCACGGCTGAAGAAATGGGACTTTTAGGCTCTGGTTATTTTAATGCTTTCCCAACAGTAAAAAGGAAACAAATTGTGGCTGATATAAACACCGATATGCCTACATTACTTGCTCCGTTAGAATCGGTTGCTCCATTAGGTGCTGAGCATAGCAGTTTGCAAAAAGTAGTTGAAACAGCGGCCAGAATTGCGAAATTGGAAATTGAACCAGATCCAGACCCAAGCGAAGGACGTTTTGTACGTAGCGACCAGTATAATTTCGTTAAAGCGGGTATTCCTGCCTTGCATATTAAATATGGTTATAGATTTAGTAATCCAAACTTAAATTTAGCTGAAAAAGTAAAGAAATGGCGTGAGGCCAATTATCACAAGCCATCTGATGAAATTACCAATGGTTTTGTGTGGGCAGCAGGTAAAACCTATGCTCGTATAAACTTTTTGGTAAGTTATTTGGTAGCTCAAACCCCAGCAAGACCAACTTGGAATAAGGGTGATTTTTTTGAAATAAAGAAGTAATTCAGTCTAAAGTCCGTGGTCGTCAGTCCACAGTTTAGCTTGCTAATTATCAGTAAACAATTTAATTATCAGTTATTTATGCCACATCATTGTTATTTAAACGGAGTTGTTAGTCCAGTCGAAACTACCAATATTCACATTACAGACTTAGGACTTTTACGTGGTTACGGCCTATTCGACTATTTCCGCACTTATAATGGACGTCCATTTCAGTGGGATTGGTACTGGGAACGTTTTGAACGTTCGTCAAAGTTGATGCGTTTACCAAATCCGATTCTGAAAGAAGATGCTTATAAGGCT
This sequence comes from Emticicia agri, assembly GCA_945860265.1. Taxonomy (GTDB): domain Bacteria; phylum Bacteroidota; class Bacteroidia; order Cytophagales; family Spirosomataceae; genus Emticicia; species Emticicia agri_A. Next base: position 17,114 of record CAMAQF010000052.1, read on the forward strand.
GTTTTAAGTTTAATTGAGCAATGTGGCTTAACTGATTGTGGTATTCGTTTTGTACTGACGGGTGGCTATTCGGAGGATAGTGTGAAAATGTCGAAACCAAATTTGCTCATTATAAGCGAAGATATTCACCCTGTAAAGCAAAAAGAATACGAAACAGGCATCAAAGTTATCTCCCATGAATACGTCCGTGACTATCCTGATTTAAAGAGTACTGATTACAAGCATTTAATGATTTTACAAGCTGATATAAAAGACGCTGGAGCAACAGATGTACTTTTTCATAAAAGAGGCTACATAAGCGAGTTAAGTAGAAGTAATGTTTTTCTTGTGAAAAATAATGTCTTAATTACGCCCAATAGAAAGATTTTGCGAGGAATTACACGAAAAGTAGTTTTAGAATTAGCCAAAGACCATTTCAAGATTGAGGAGCGAAACGTGGAATTGAAGGAATTACTTGAGGCAGATGAGGCTTTCACTACGAGTTCAACTAAAAAAGTGCTACCAATTACTCAAATAGATAATAAAATTATCGCTGATGGAAAAGTTGGTAAAACAACTAAGTTTTTACTCGATTTGATAAACGAGAAGGTTAAAAACTGGTAGTAGATTAATATATAGGAATAAAAAAACCTTGCTTGTAAGAGCAAGGTTTTTTTATATAACCTAAGAAAAATTATTTCTTAGTTGTATCAGCAGCAGCTGTAGTATCAGCAGCAGCAGTTGTGTCCATAGGAGCAGTTGCTACTGAATCAGTAGTTACTGCAGTTGAATCAGATGCAGTTTCAGTTTTAGAAGTACAAGCAGCTAAAGAAGCTACACATGCTACGAATAAGATTGCGATTACTTTTTTCATTGTCTTTGATTGCGGTTTTTTAAGGTTTGATTTTAAACGCATTACAAATTTAAGATAATTTTAAGATATGATGCAAGTTTTTCTTAAAAAATATTTAAAATTTTCTTAAATTCTTTTTAAGAAAATAGCTTTTCTTGTTTTTATACAATTTTAGCGTATTGAACGAGCCTTAATTTTATCATAAACACCTGTACTTCTGAAAGTAAGGAACTTATGACCATAAAAATTGGCCAGAAAACTGAACCCCATACCTACAATATGCGAAAAAGTTTCTCGAAGAGTCAATGAGAAATGAGTAAAGTATATATTGGCAATATAATCAAGGGTTAAAGACGATAGTCCTAATTGTATTCCCAATGCTAATGTCGCAATTATAAAAAATTTTATAGATTCTCGCTTAGTATTTCCCGACTCTTTTGCAGAAAATGCGAAGATTTTCTGTGGTATAAAAGTGATTATTGTAGCAGTCATGTATCCTGCAAAAACACTCCATTGAAATGCTGGTTTATCAGCCAAGCCAAAACCCAAGAATAGTGGTTTATATAATATTCGTGTAAAAAAGTTTGTTCCCGCTCCTAAAACAGCGGTAATAAAGAATGTTACAAATGACCTTAATTCTTTATTCTTTATTTTGTCAAGTAATTTCAAAAATATATATAGTCGAGTAAAGTTTAAAATATGCTCAAAAACTCAATGATTTACAGTTTTGCAAATCAGAGCAATTCACGTATTAAGTCAGGGAACAAACCGAGCAAAATTGAGCCTGCGGTAGTTAACCCAAGAATTATTTTATAAAATGCACTCAATCGAATATTTTCTCCTTCAGCTTCTTTCATGTATGCTGCAATAATTGGTTTAAAATAATAATAAATACCCACCGCAGACATCATAATTGCAAGCACAAGTACCCAGATTTGTCCGCGAGAAGCTGCATCAGTAAATACATAAAATTTACCCCAAAAACCAGCCGTCAGTGGAATACCAGCCAATGATAACATTGAAATTACCAAAACTGCTGCTAAGAAAGGACTTTTTTTCGATAAACCATTTAAAACTGCAATATTTTCATTCGGGCGACCATCAATTAAGCGGTCTTTTGATACTATCATCAACACGCCAAATGCACTAATCGTTGCCAATACATAAGCTAATGAATAGAATACGATAGAATTGCCTGATTTATTGTTTAAACCCACAACCGCCAACAACATATATCCTGCGTGAGAGATACTCGAAAACGCCAGCATACGCTTAAAGCTATTCTGCGAAACGGCTGTAATATTACTGATAAACAAGCTAAGAATTGCCATTGTTACTATCATCACCCACCAAAAATTATACAACGGCGAAAAAGATACTTCAAGAATCCGGTAAATTGCAGCAAAACCAGCAGTTTTTACAACTGTTGACATGAAAGTTGTAAAAATAGTAGGAGCTCCTTCATAAACATCAGGTGTCCAGAAATGGAAGGGCGCTGCCGAAACTTTGAATAATAAACCAATTAATAAAAATGTAACACCAACATATAAAAATACTGGGCGAACATCGGTAACAGGTTGTAACAATAATATGCGAGCATCAGAAATATTGAAAGTATAATTAGCTCCGTAAAGCATTGCCATACCAAAAAGCATAATACCAGTCGCAAATGAACCCATTAAGAAATATTTAAGGGCTGCTTCATTGCCTCTAATATTACGTTTATCACTTCCTGTAAGGATATACATTGATACTGAAAGGATTTCTACACCTACAAACAACATAATGAGGTTTTGAAAATTGGTCATCATGATAGCTCCAACTAAAGAAAACTGCAAAATTGCAAAATATTCTGCAGGGTGAGCGTGTTCGTCATCCAAAAAACCTTTTGATAATGCCATAACCAAAAATGCAGAAAGCAAAATGATTGAGCCAAACAAAATAGAAAGATTACTTGCTTCTAGCATATCGTAGAAATATAATCCTGGAACATTCCAATCAATAAAATTTGAAAGAAAGGCTATCGCCACGAAGAGCAAAGAAGCTGGCAAAAGTATTTTCTTTGATTTTAGGAAACCTAAAAACAAAGTAACAAGTCCAGTAACAGAGAGTACGAGTATTGGATACATATTTTATTTGATAAACCCCAAGCCCCAAAAGGGGAGGAATTGAGTTTTATATTATTTCTGTTTTTATGATAAAATTTAATGTGAGATTTTTGCGAATCCTCAACATCAAAAACCTGTCGACCGAATTATTTCATCATCTCTAAGATACTATTCACTGCAGGCTCGGTGATTTTTAAGAAAGCATTAGGGAAAAGACCCATAATCAAAACTACCGCAGCAATTGGCAATAAAACTGCCACTTCGCTACCGCTTACATCCTTAAATTTCGCTGTAATGTCATTGCTTTCGCCAAACATTGAGCGTTGCATGAGGCGAAGCATATAAACTGCACCCAAAATGATTGTAAGTCCAGCAAAACCGCCTAACCAAGCGTTTTTATCATATACACCTTTGAGCAATAAAAACTCTCCAACAAAACCATTTGTTAGTGGTAAGGCAACGCTTCCCAACATAATAATCATGAAAAAAATACTCAATGTCGGCGTTTTTTGAGTGATACCACCCAAAGCTGTCAAATCACGAGTTCCTGTGCGGTCGTAAATGATTTTTACAATAAAAAATAAACCAACCGCATTTACACCATGAGCAACCATTTGAAGCAATGCTCCTTGAATACCGTTGATATTTCCTGACAATACACCCGCCGCCATCAAGCCCATGTGAGCAAAAGATGAGTATGTAATAAGTCGTTTGATATTGTTTTGTTGAATGGCAATTACTGAACCGTAGATCAAACCAATCACTGAAAGGACCATTCCGAATTGCCCCCAATTTACTACGCCCACAGGTGCTAAAGGAAGCATAATGCGAATCAGACCGTAAACTCCCATTTTAGAAAGTAAGCCCGAAAGCAACATTGTTGCTGGTGTTGGAGATTCTGTATAGGCATCTGGCTGCCAAGTGTGAAACGGAAGAACTGGCATTTTGATAGCAAATGCAATGAAAAATGCCCAGAACAAAAGGTTTTGTGCATTTGGAGAAAGCAATTTAGCTGTTGTTGCCAATTGGTCAATGTCAGCACTTGCTCCTTTCATGTACAAATAAACAAGGGCAACCAACATAAACAAACTTCCGAAGATGGTGTAAACAAACATCTTGAAAGTGATACTTGGTGCGTTTTTTCCTCCCCAAATAGCAGCAATAAAGTAAACAGGAATCAAGGCTGCTTCATAAAAGAAATAAAATAAGAAAATATCACGTGCCATAAACACGCCCATCAAGGCAGTTTCGGCCAAGAGGATAAGTGCGTAAAATGAAGCATGGTTTTTATATGAATACTTAAATGTTGAAGTAATGATAAGCGGCACCAAGAATGCTGTAAGCAGAACTAACAAAAGGCTGATTCCATCAATAGATATATGAAAATTGATGTTTAGGTCTTTCATCCAACTGTATTTTACTCCGATAGTTGATTGAGGACTAAAAGTAGTAAAAGCATAAATAGCCACAGCGAACGTAGCCAAAGAGGCTATAAGGGCTGTGTTTTTTGATGAACTTATGCTACTATCTTTCAATCGGGCAACGCTTTGCAAAAGCAGTACAAGACTACCAATGAGGGGTATAAGTATGAGTGTTAATGCCAACATTCTAAATTAATTTTATATTATTACTTAACCGTAATTTTTATGAATATAAATAAGTCATAATTCGACCTAAGTTTTATTTTTTTCCAACAAAAGCCAAGATACTTTCCAAAACTTGGTATCCTAGATTCATTCCCAATATTACTGCAATACCAATAACCATAGCAAATAAATAGAATCCTGTTCCCCCCGCTTGTAATTTCCGTGCAACTCCACTTAAAGTATTTACAAAACTACCAATACCATTTACGGCTCCATCGAATCCTTTTGGTTCTATTACGTTAGCAAATAGATTCGACAAACGTTTTATCGGGTTTACGAAAATTCCCCAATAAGCCTCGTCCACATAGTATTTCTTGTAAATAGTTTTTTGTAAGCCTGTAATTTCTGAATCTTCGGCAGGAATATTTTTGCTTCCACCAAATTTGGAATAAGCATAAACAATAGAAACAACCGCTGCTACAACCGAAATCCCCATCAACATCCATTCGGTTGAGTGGTCGATTGGTGTACCGCCAAACTCAGGATTTACAGCTTTGGAGCCTTCATATAAAGGATCCATAAACTCTGAAAGAGCGTGAGGAAAATGAAAAATTTCGGGAATACCGATAAAACCACCAATGATTGAGAATCCTGCAAGAACCATCAAAGGAAGTGTCATGCTAAATGGTGACTCATGCAGATGATGCTCTTGCTCGTGAGTTCCTCTAAAACTTCCTGTAAAAGTCAAGAAATACAAACGGAACATATAGAACGCAGTCATCATTGAGCCAGCTACTGCCAAAACCCACATAAATTTATTGTGTTCGTACACATGTGCTAAGATTTCATCTTTTGAGAAAAAACCTGCAAATGGAGGAATACCAGAGATGGCAATCGTACCGATAAGGAATGTAATAGCTGTAATTTTGATTTTACCGCCAAGTCCGCCCATGCGACGAATGTCTTGCTCACCACTCATTGCATGAATAACACTACCAGCACCCAAGAATAATAATGCTTTAAAGAATGCGTGAGTTACGACATGAAAGAAGCCCGACGTATAAGCCGAAACACCCATTGCCATAAACATATAACCCAACTGACTCACGGTTGAGTAAGCCAATACTTTTTTTATATCATTTTGGAAAATACCAATTGTTGCCGCAAAAAGGGCTGTTGCTACACCAACCCATGCTACAACTTCGAGTGTGCCTGGTGCGAGGGTGTAGAGGATATTTGAGCGAACAATCATGTAAAGTCCAGACGTAACCATCGTAGCGGCGTGAATTAGAGCCGAAACTGGGGTTGGCCCCGCCATTGCATCAGGTAACCAAGTATAAAGTGGAATCTGAGCTGATTTACCCATTGCACCGATGAATAAAAAAGCTGTGATAGCTACGATTGTAGCATCGCCAACTGTTAAACTTTTCGCTTTATCGAAAACTTGAAGGTATTCAACAGTGCCAAATTGGTTTATAATCAAGAAAATACCTATCAAAAAGCCTAAATCACCGACACGATTCATGATAAAAGCTTTGCGGGCGGCATTGCCATACTCAGAGTTTTTGTTCCAGAAGCCAATCAATAGATAAGAACAAAGACCTACACCTTCCCAACCGATAAACATCACGATGTAGTTTGAACCCATCACTAACAACAACATCGAGAATAAAAATAGATTCAAAAAAGCAAAGAATTTACCAAAACCTTCGTCGTCGTGCATATAGCCCATCGAATATACGTGAATGAGTGTACCCACACCAGTCACCACGAAGAGCATCAAGATAGAAAGTTGGTCAATTTGGAAAGAGAAATTGATATTGAGCACTCCGACTGTAATCCAATCAAAAATATTAACGATGATTGGTTGTTGGCCACCTGCCATAAATGCTTGATAAGCTGAAAAAGCTCCAACAAAAGAAAGAAGAGCCGCTCCTGTGCCAATCCAACCTGCCAGACCTTTAGAAATCTTACGAAATCCAAGCCCATTGATTAGAAAACCGATGAGTGGAAATAAAGGTATAAGTTTTATTAATAACATAATTTAGTATGCTTGTTTTTGCAATTTTTTAATAATGCCCTTTGAGCGATTGAATATAAATAGTATTGTTTTTTATTTGGTAGACAATTCTATTTTCTTTATAATTACGCCTTGACCGCACGGGCGGGCCCCGCATTTACCCGAAAGATTGTATCTTAATGCTTCGGGTTTTCCGATTCCTTGAAATGGTGTTTCTGAAATTGATTCGAGTAACTCTCTGATTCTTGCTAAAACTTTAGTATTGTTCGTACTTTTCCAGTAGGTCAAATCTTTATTAGCATCTGTTGTTAACTCTATTTCCATATTTCATCAAGAGTAATTTTTGTTGTTTTCCCTTGTAAAATATTTTTATCTCCTCGCTCTATTTTCTTAATAAACTCTGGGTAGTAAGGCGATTCTTCTTTTTTTTCAAATTTTACATTCAAAGCGGTCATTACGTCTTTAAGTGCCTTTAATTGTTTGTTGTTTTCAGGGTAAACCAATAATGTTTCCATGTTTTGTTGGTTTCAGTTTATCTTACCACTTTAATTTATCTAGAAGACTCACATCGATTGAGCGAATATTGCGGTAAATCATCACGATAATGGCTAGTCCGACGGCTACTTCGGCAGCAGCTACAGCCATAATGAAGAATACAAATACTTGTCCCGCTGGGTCTGATCGATACGAAGAAAATGCAACCAAAAGGAGGTTTACGGCATTGAGCATTAACTCGACAGACATGAAGATAATTATGGCATTTCGGCGAATAAGTACACCCACGATGCCAATGATAAACACGATACTAGATAATAATACATAATTTATTAGAGGTATTTGAAAAATGTCAGGTATTTGGCTTTGCATTTTTTTGTTAATTAACAGTTTAATTCTTTCAAAATACGCCGTTTCCAGGCTTGCATCTAAGAATATTTTCGCAAAAATAAACAATATTCGTTTTTGTCGTGTGCTTTTTAGGAAAATTGTTGAATATAATTCAGTTTCTTAATCTATTTATCAAGCATCATTTTCAGCTTAATCTCAGTTAATTTACGTTTGGTATCGAGCGGGAAATCTCCGTTTATCATCCAATCGTAATATTGCGGCTCATTTTTTAGTATTTGCCTTACAGACTTTCCGCTGTGTTTTCCAAAATTAAATACAATCTCACCAATTTTGTTTATCGTCATTCGTTGAGCAAAATCAACGATATTGGTCGAAGTAAGCAAGTGCAATACGTCCATATCATTTTTTACAGGTTCGTATTCTTCCCCTTTATCGTTTTTAATTTTTACTCCCTCGTAGCGTTCTACTTGCGAGCAAAGGACTTCGAGCGTAGCTAAAGTATCGACTTCAGCACTATGTGCATTTTCGAGGCTTTTGTTACAGAAAAATTTATAAGCGGCCGAAAGCGTACGAGGTTCCATCAAGTGGAAAATACGTTGGGCATCAATCAATTTGCGGTTTTTAACATCAAAATCAACATCCATTCTCAAGAACTCTTCTACTAACATCGGTACATCAAAGCGGTTGCTGTTGAAACCAGCCAAATCGCAACCTTCCAAAAACTGAGCAAGAGCCTTGCCAATTTGCTTGAAAGTAGGAGCATCTTTTACGTCTTCGTCATAAATTCCGTGGATAAGACTCGTTTCGAGTGGAATCGGAATGCCAGGGTTGATGAGCTTAGTTTTTACTTCTACTGTGCCGTCGAGTTTTGCTTTGGCGATAGAGAGTTCTACGATTTTATCTTTGGCTACGTTTACCCCCGTAGTTTCGAGGTCTATTACTGCTAGGGGTTTACGTAGTTTGAGCGAATGAGTGAGCATTAGGGCTGTTTTTAATTCAGGGTGCAAAGTTATGAATTAAAAAATAATAATAGCCGAAATCAAAGGATTAGATTGTGTGTTGATTTCCAAAATTGCTAATTTTGAAATGGCTGAGACTTATTTATAGACTCCCTAAAACTTAAATTTTGTTATAGGTCACACGAATGTCGAAGCGAAAATTTATATATTATATGGTATTAAGTTTAAAAAAAACGTGCGTTTTGAAGAAAACAGATAACCCTTACAAAACTTGTAAGGGTTATCTGTATAAAAATTATTTTTCATTCAAACACTCAAAAACCATTCTATAAAAATCGGGATGCGATTGCCAAGTTTGGCCAGAAACGTATTTCCCGTCTCTTACGGCTTCGTCTTTACCCACAAAATTTCCTCCACAAGCTTCTACTTCAAATCTTACATTTTCGTAGCATGTAACGGTTTTATTTTTAATCAAACCAGCAGCCGTAAGAATCTGAATCCCGTGACAAATCGAGAATACAAATTTGTCAACTTTATCAAATTCTCTTACGATTTCAATTACTTTATTATTATGTCGTAAAAATTCGGGAGCTCTTCCTCCTAAAATCAGCACGGCAATGTATTCCTCAACTTTTACATCATCAAAAGCAATATTTGACTCAACGATATAGCCTGGCTTTTCGATATAAGTGTCCCAACCTGGTTCAAAATCATGGATAACTAAATTTAGTCTTTTAACGCTCGGTGCAGCAATAACTGATTCATAGCCAGCTTCTTCAAAGCGATGTTTGCCATATAAACATTCGTAACCTTCACCAGCATCGCCAGTGATAATCAATATTTTCTCTTTCATTTTACAAAATATGGTTGAATTAAAAACAAATATAAAAACATTCTGCTTTAAGAGTGCTTTTTTTACTATAAGTCTTTGCTTACTTTCTGGTATATTGATTTAGAAATCAGAAAAGGTAAAAACTTCATAAATGATAGGCAGAAAGCATTTTTCAATAAATGTGATTAAAATTCGTTATATTTGACTTTAAAGATTAAAATATAGAAAATGAGAAGAATAGCACCACTCGGAAAAAAGAATTATGCAGGGAAGAGATTTAAGTCAGTGGGGCCAAACCAACTGAGTGTTTCCGACAAGAATAGCATCAGAAATAATATCAATCAGTTGACAAAACAGCAATTGGCCTTCAAAATTGGTAAGCCTATTATAATTATTGAGAAATTTATAAAAAAAGAGAATTTAACTTCTACGCTCGAAACGCAGAAAGTAGTAGATTTACTTCAGCCTGTTGATCCTGCTAAATCACTTCCAATTAAACCCAACATAACGGTGTTGGCAACATAATCCAAAACAAGAAAGAAAAGTGACATTGTAGCAAGAAAGATAGATTTAACTCAATATTAAAAATTGCACATAATCTCAAACGAACTTACTCTTCGGTCGTAAGGTTTGTTGAAAGAAAAGGGTAAAAAATTACCAAACAACAACACGATAGGCTCAACAAAATGAATTTTGGAAAAGCTCGAATTAAATTTAAAGTAAAATTAAAAGAAAAAACTTCTTCTGCACAATAGTTTTAAAAAAATCAATCAAAATCCATCTTTATCACTAGTCCAATGGATTCATGAAATCTTTGGTATGTCTATTTTGGTGAATTTATCGCTCTTTTCAAAGATGTTTGGGCTGTTCCTACGCTCAAAGATAAAGTTTTTTATATTTTCATGCCTCCTAGTTGGCATCTTTAGGGCAATCATCAAACTGCCGCCGTCATCAGAAACGAATATTTGGCTGGCAATACAAATTAATCAATTACTTTTATACGCTAATCAAAAATTAATATTTATTCCAATGAAAAAGCTTCTGATGTCTGCACTTTTATGTGTAGTGCTCCTCTCAGCCAACGCACAAATAAAAGCAGAAGATGTAAAAACATTCACACTAAAAAACGGCATGAAATTTTTAGTGATTGAAGACAGTTCCATTCCCAACGCTAATATGTACTTGTTTTACCGAGTTGGCAGTCGAAATGAATACCAAGGTATTACTGGGCTTTCGCACTTTTTTGAACACATGATGTTTAACGGTGCAAAAAAATATGGCCCAAAAATGTTTGACCGCACCATGGAATTTAATGGTGGGGCAAACAACGCTTATACTACAGAAAATGTAACTGTTTATACCAACTGGTTTCCCTCATCAGCCACTGAGGTAATTTTCGATTTGGAAGGTGACCGTATAGCAACGCTAAATATCGACCCGAAAATGGTTGAAAGTGAAAGAGGCGTAGTATTAAGCGAACGAAGTACAGGACTTGAAAACTCAAAGTGGAGATTGCTTTCAGAAACCGTGCAAGGTACTGCTTTTCAAGAACACCCCTATCACTGGCCAGTAATTGGTTATGAAGACGACATGAAAAATTGGAAACAGTCAGATTTGGAGCGATATTTCAAGACTTACTACGCCCCAAACAACTGCGTAACTGTAATTGCTGGAAATGTGAAGTTTGATGAGGCAAAACGCTTGGCCGAAAAATACATCGAGCCAATTCCCGCCCAACCCGAGCCACCAAAAGTAATGATTGTTGAGCCTCCACAAACTGGTGAACGCCGTGTTTGGGTTCAAAAAGATGTTTCTTCATCTTCGTTAATGATTGCTTATAAAGTTCCTGAATCGAAAAACGAAGATTATTATGCACTTTCGATTTTGAGTGATATTCTCAGTAGTGGTAATTCTTCTCGTTTGTATAGTTCTTTGGTTGATAAAAAGCAACTTGCAACCCAAGTTTTCACCAATTTTGGCGAAAGTTTCGACCCAACTTTGTTTGGTATTTATGCAACTGCCGCCGATAAAGTCAACGAAAATGATGTAGAAAAGGCCATTTATGAAGAAATTGAAAAGATTAAAACCGAAGGTATTACTGAAAAAGAATTACAGAAAATCAAAAATCAGAAATTGATGGAATTCTATATTCAAATTGAAACCATCAACGGAAAATCAAATAATATCGGCACGTATGAGGTTTTCTTTGGCGACTACAAAAAAATGTTTGATGCACCAGCAGCTTTCAATAAAGTCACGGTGGATGATATCAAGAATGTAGCAAAAAAATATTTCATGAAAACCAATCGCACAGTCGGAATTCTGAAAGCTAATACTGAAGAATAGCATTTTGTGCTTTTAATCGCAAAATAAATTTAAACATCATTTGTTCCACCAGACAGTGAATTCATTCACTGAGTACGATACAAATATTACTCTTAAGAATTTTATATCTCGCATTTATCATGTATAAATACATCAAAATATTATTCAATTCAGCTTTGGCGGTATGCCTAAGTAGCAGTATAATTTTGGCACAAAATTATCAATTACCCAAATACCAAAAATTTAAATTACCCAATGGCTTAACCGTCTATTTGATGGAGCAGAAAGAAGTGCCAGTTATCAGTGTTTCGGTAGTTTTACCCGCAGGAGCAATCTACGATGGCACAAAAGCAGGATTGGCATCTTTGACAGCAACTGCACTTAAACACGGCACAAAAACCTATTCCAAAACTCAACTCGACGAAGAACTAGATTTTATCGGAGCTTACGTAAATACCTATGCATCAAAAGAATCGGCTAGTTTATCAGCAAAATTTGCGACCAAAGATAAGGATAAAGTGTTGAGCATCATCAAAGAAGTTTTACTCGAACCAGCATTCGATAATTCCGAATTTGAGAAAGAAAAGAAACGTTTACTGACGAATCTCGACCAACAGAAAGAAAGTCCGCGCTCAGTTTTGCCAGCTTATTTCGATAAATTTATGTACGGAAATCATGTATATGGAAATATTATTCAAGGAAAAAAATCAACGGTTAGTCCGCTAATGGTTGAAGATATAAAAACTTTTTACAAAGAAAATTACCTGCCCGAAACATCAGCTATTGCAGTAGTGGGAGATTTCAATAGTGCAGAAATGAAAAATACGCTTGTAACCTTATTGGGTTCTTGGAAAAAAGGTATAAAAGCACAAGAAAACTTGGCAAGTAAGCCTATCGAAAAGCCAACTGGTAACCGTGTTTTGCTTATCAATAAAGATGATGCCCGTGAAACAACTTTTAATATTGGTTCGGCAGGAATTAGTAGAAATAATCCAGATTTCGTAGCAATTGATGTCGTAAATACACTTTTTGGTGGCAGATTTACTTCTTTGCTCAATGACGAACTTCGTGTAAATACCGGTCTTACTTATGGAGCCAATAGCCGTTTCAGTCCATTGAAAACTAGTGGAACTTTCGCCATCTCTACTTTCACTGCCAATAAAACCACTGAGGCCGCCATAGATAAAGCCTTAGAAGTATTAGATAAACTTCACAAAAATGGAATTGACGAAAACTCTATGGCTTCCGCCAAAAACTATGTAAAAGGACAATTCCCTCCACGTTACGAAACTTCAGGACAATTATCAGGTTTGTTGACGCAAATGTTTTGGTATAATTTTGATGAGTCTTTTATCAATAATTTTGAAAAAAATGTTGATGGGCTAACTCTTGAAAAGGCAAAATCAATCATTGATACTTACTTCCCGAAAGATAAATTGCAATTTGTCATGGTTGGAAAATCGGCTGAAATTAAGAAAATTGTAGAAAAATACGGCACAGTAACTGAAGTACAGATTAAAGAAGAGATTAAGGAATAATGAAAAAAGGTTGCCTTAGACTTCTCTTAGGCAACCTTTTCAACTATTTTTAGTTATTTTGGGCTTATCCAATAATTTTGGTCGTTTCGACTAGTTCGGCAGTCCGATGTTTCGGCAGTCCGATGTTTCGGCAGTCCGATGTTTCGGCAGTCCGATGTTTCGGCAGTCCGATGTTTCGGCAGTCCGATGTTTCGGCAGTCCGATGTTTCGGCAGTCCG
>CAMAQF010000053.1 GCA_945860265.1 Emticicia agri
TGGAATCCCGATTGATTCAAGTGCTAAAATGAATGTAACTAAACCGATTAAGATTAAGCGAGTTGATTCAAATTTTGAACGAGAGCCTTTAAATCCATACCGATTTAAAGGAAGTGCAATTACTGATAGCTGGCAATCTGTTGCTCTGCTCGAAACAGAATCGGGCATCAAAAAAATTGGTTTGGCTACGCAAGGCGTATTGTGGTCTGATGCAAGAGTGGCGGCCTCTCATTCAGAAAGTGCTGGCAATTCTTTGATGTATGCCTTGACAGAGCACGCCTTGCAAATCATCAAGGGTATGGCATTTACCAATCCAATTGATCTTCTAGAACTAATTTTACCTGAAGTTTTAGCATATGGAAAAAAAATAACTGGCATTTCAGACCTCCGCAAAACCTTCGCTCTCAATGCATTGGTAGCAGTAGATAATGCAGCTTGGTTGGTTTATGCCGCAGAAAATAACATCTCTAATTTCAATACATTGATTCCCGATCAATATCGTAAAGGGCTTTCTTACAAACATACAAAAGTAGCGAGTATTCCATCATTTAGTGTCGGCTCTAACCCACAACTTATAAAGGCTGCCGCCGAGAATGGCTATTTTATTATGAAACTAAAAACTGGGTCAGCTGGTACGCAAAAAGAAATGTTAGAAAAAGACCTTGAATTTTTAACGCAAGTTCATAAAGCAATTGGACATTTTGAAACCCCTTACACCAAAAGTGGTAAGCTACCATATTATTTTGACCCAAATGGTCGATATGAGCAAAAAGAAACACTTTTGCGTTTCATAGACCATGCAAATAAAATTGGGGCACTCGAACAGATCGCTCTTATCGAAGAGCCTTTACCTGAAAACAACGAAAGTTATGTAGGTAATTTGGGGGTTAGAATAGCTGCTGATGAAAGTGCTCACACTGTGGAAGAAACCGCCCGAAGAATTGAGCAAGGTTATTCTGCTATCGTGGTAAAATCAATTGCAAAAACACTTAGCATGACTTTGAAAATAATTGATTATGCCAATGAAAAAAATGTACCTTGCTTTTGTGCAGACCTCACAGTAAACCCTATTTTAGTAGATTGGAATAAAACAATTGCTGCTCGCTTACTTCCATTTCCAGGTATGGAAATTGGTTTACAAGAAACAAATGGTCATCAATATTATAAACGATGGGAAACTTTGATGACTTACCACCCCAAAGCAAACGCCTCTTGGATTAAGTCACAAAATGGTGTTTACAAAATAGATGACACTTTTTATGATCAAAGTGGTGGTATTTTTGATACACCTCAACATTATATGGACTTATTTTCTATTTGAAAATAGAAATTTTATCGTAACTGGCTTTTGAACGAGGAAAACGGAAATAAAAATCCAAAGATTGATATTAAAAATATTATTAAAGCCATGAAAAGAGATTTAAAAACAATCAGAAATTGGCAAAAAGTAGCTGGATTGTATTATTCAAGACCCGTTAATTTTAAACAAAACAATATTTTAAAAATGAGTTTAAAAACAATAATACATTCCTATTTATTATGCTTAACCATTTCAATAGCCAATGCACAAATTAAACCCAACGTTATTATCATTTATTCCGATGACCAAGGGGCAATAGACCTCAATTGTTATGGTTCAAAGGATTTAGAAACGCCCAATATTGACCGTTTGGCAAAAAATGGAACCATGTTTACGCAGTTCTATGCTTCGCCAGTATGTTCGCCCTCAAGAGCTTCATTGCTCACAGGTCTAAATCCTCAAAGGGCAGGATTACCCAACAATGCCTCAGAAGCAAATAAAGCTGATGGATTGCCTAATTATCGTTTTACGATGGCCGAACTTTTTAAAAGTGCAGGTTACAAAACTGCTCATATTGGTAAATGGCACTTGGGATATACACCCGAAATGAGTCCGAATGCCCAAGGATTTGATCATTCATTTGGACATTTAGCTGGGTGCATAGATAACTTTTCACACTTTTTTTATTGGAATGGCCCTAATAAGCACGACTTATATAGAAATGGAAAGGAGGTACATTATCCTGGTCAATTTTTCCCTGATTTAATGGTGAAAGAGGCGGGTCAATTTATGAAACAAACAAATAAAAGTCCATTTTTTATGTATTTTGCTATAAATCTGCCTCATTATCCTTACCAAGGTGACCCCAAATGGCTGGATTATTATCAGAAAAAAGGACTCGCTTATCCGAGAGATTTATACGCAGCTTTTATGTCCACCTTAGATGATAAAGTAGGTCAATTGCTCAAACAGGTTTCAGATCTTGGATTAGCAGAAAATACCATAATCATTTTTCAATCAGACAATGGATATTCAACCGAAGAACGAGCTCATTTTGGCGGGGGTAATGCTGGTATTTATCGAGGTGCAAAAGCCTGTCTTTTTGAAGGTGGAATTCGTGTACCATCAATTATAAGTTGGCCTGGCAAAATCCCGAAAGGACAAGTTAGAAATCAAATGGCCGTCAATACTGACTGGTTTCCAACTTTGGCTGAATATTGCAATATCGAAATTCAGCAAAAAGATTTAGATGGAAAAAGTTTAGTTTCTGTTATCAATAACTCAAAAGCTGCTTCACAACATGAAGAAGGGTATTGTTGGGCGTTCAGAAAGTCATGGGTAGCTAGAAAAGGGAAATGGAAATTACATGCAAACCCTGAAGACACCAGCAAAAAAGGAACATTAACAGAGACGGACACCTTTTTTTTAGTGGATTTAGAAGCAGATCCAGGTGAAACCAAAAATCTGGCGGAAGCTTATCCTGAACTCGTTAAAGATTTAAAAAAACAATATCAAATTTGGGAACAAAAAAACAAGAAATAGTACAAATATTTTAAATTCCTATAATTTTCCTTTGATATAATAATTCTTGATTACAAAATAAAGAATATAGAAAGTGAGCAGCAGAGTGACTTTACAATGGGCACAATTTATCCACATGATTAATAAAATAATTTAAGAAAGAATCAGCTGTAAATGAGAATTATCCTTTTAACTTACTTAACTATTTCTTGGTTTTCATTAGAAAGCTATTGTCAGGAAATTGTGCAAATACCGCACCAACGGACCATCGTATGGAAAACAAACACTAACTTGGCAAATCAGGTTTATCAATCATTTGCCAGTAAAAAAATCAATTTTGATAAATTGAGCGAACGGGGAAATACACCCAGAATTTTACTCGCAAAATTACTTTTGAAACAAGACATCGAAGCAGTAAACAATGCAATCCAACAAATGAAAGTTCGGGGCGTTACTGGTTCGCATTGGGCGTTGAATCCTAAAGGTGATTATGATTTTACACTTATGCCCTTGACAACCATCCTGTTTTTGTTCGATACTCAACCTGATTTGCTTTACCCCAAAACAAAAGAGCATTTGATAAACACATTGCTCACCGAAGAAGGTGGTAAATACCGACGAGCCACGCCACGTACTTTGGGTTTAGTAGCCGATACCGAAAATCATATTTTGATGACCGAAGGCTCTCGATATCTAAAAAACCGTTGGAAGAGGCTTCATGGTAATTTGTCACCAACCTACGACAATGTGGCAAATGGCATGGAGGTAAAGATTTTAGCCTATTTAAACCGCATGAAAACTAATGGTTTGTACGAATACAATTCTATTCCTTATATTGGATATACCATAGCTGCATTGCTCAATTTAGAAGCTTTTGCTTCTGAAAAAGTGAGCACCGAAGCCCGCAATGTATTGGATTACATGAATTGGACTTATGCCTTGGGGTCTTACAAATTAAGGCATTATCCACCCATGCGTAGGCGGTACGAAAAAGCTAAAATTCAAGAGTTAACCACTGACTATCAGTCTGTTTTCGTAAAAGCTTGGTTGAGTTATGCCCCTATTGAGCCATTTAATACCGATATTTCAAACGCAGAAGTACACGCCTTAGTGGGTTCGTGCATGCCATATCGACCTGCTGATAAAGTTGTAGAAGTTATTTTTGACAAAGGCGAAGGCTATTTCGTAAAATTAGGCCACGGCAAAAAATCTTGCCCGGAAATATTCATGGCGGGCAAGCACTTTTTGCTTTCGGCAGGTGGGGCCAATCAGGGCAAAAACTCACTAGTTATAGCACGACCAACCACACTTTTTCTAAACGATAATGCTCAAAAACTACCCGAAACCTTCCATTTGAAAGGAAAAGAGGATGATTTTATGAAATGGAACAATACAGGTGTTTATAAAAACTTTGCCTGTGCCTCGGGTAAAGTATTTGTACCTGAGGCTTTTAAGCCCATTTTGGAAAGAAATAATTGGGCGATTTACACAGGAAAAAATAATGTAAAAATCGTAGTTTACTCAACTGAAGATATAGGTATTATGCTAATTTTTGAAGATATGAAAGCTGAAGATTTATTGACAAATCTTGAAAAATCCAATGCGAATGATGAGCACATAAAAACCCAATTTCAATTCCCAGATGGTCAAATCATCACTTACGATGTAAATGCTCCTCTAAACAAATGGGTTATAAAATCGATTGATGGCAAATCAGTAGAGAGAGATTTTAGTAAATGGGCATTGATAAATTTTGAATCCAGCATTTTTAAATAAACAAGTAGTATGAAAAGATTTAGCGTCATTTTCCTGTTTTTAATTCTGATTAGCCATTTATTGCACGCCCAAGAAACAATTTCTTGGAAACTCAGCATTGCAATTACTCCAGAAATAAAACAATCTTTTATCAAAGGTGGAAGGTTAATTTTACACGTAACTAAACAACATGAACGAGAACCACGCCTTCGTTCAGAAATTACTTTTGGTGTATCTCCTCAAAATTGGGAGGCTAATTTGCCTTTTATTTTTGACTCAAAAGCTGAAAATGTTTTAAATATTGGCTTAGATCAATTAAAACAAAATTCTTCAGAAAAGTATTATTTTCAGGTTGTTTACAAACAAAATATTGATGATGGGCAAGAAAATGTAGCTGGATATTTGTACAGCAATATTGATTCTGTTTTTTATGCTAACACGCTGCAACTTAATTTAACATTAAACAAAATCATTCCCCAAACTCCCATTTTGAAGCATGATTTTGTTAAAACGGTTGAGATAAAAAGTAAACTTCTTTCTGATTTTTCGGAAAGGCCTCGTTTTTTGAAGGCAGCCATTTTATTACCATCAAGTTATTTTGAAAATCCTGATAAAACCTACCCGATTTGTTACCGAGCGGCGGGTTTGAACGGGCGTTACACTGCCATCAATGGTTTGATTAATAATAAAGATTTTACAGAGTGGTGGTTTACTAAATCAGCACCCCAAATCATCTATGTCTTTCTTGATTCGCAAGGCCCTTATGGGGATACCTATCAAGTTGATTCAGAAAACAACGGGCCGTGTGGAAAAGCTTTGACAGAAGAGTTAATTCCTGAAATTGAAAAACAATTTCGCTACAAACCCGATTCTAAAATGCGTTTTTTGACGGGTAATTCTACTGGAGGATGGGTATCGTTGGGTTTACAAATTGTCTATCCCGATTTCTTTGATGGCACATGGTCGTATAGTCCTGACCCCGTTGATTTTGGGCATTATGGATTGATAAATATTTACGAAGATGAGTCCATTTTTTATAATCGTTACGGCTACTTACAACCAGGTCGAAGAACAATTTATGGCGAACCCACCTTATCAATGAAAGATTGGATTGCGGGCGAAAACCTCAATAGTCGAACAGGCAGCTACTTGGTTTCTGGTGGGCAATTTGGTGCCTATAATGCAGTTTTTGGTCCAAAAGGAAAAGATGGACTGCCCTCGTTGATGTTTGACCCAATCACTGGCAAAATTGACCACAGCATTGCAAAACAATGGGAAAAGTATGATTTGAAGATGGTTTTAGAAAAAAATTGGTCAACACTTGGCCCTAAATTACAAGGAAAAATATGGATTTGGATGGGAGATATGGATGGACTTTATTCAAATGTAGCCACGCGGTTTTTACAGAAATTCATGGAAAAAACCGAAAATCCAAAATCTGACGCTAAGATTTCTTTTACGGCAATGGCTGGGCATGGACAAGAATGGAGCGATAGGTCAGTTTTGACTTTGATTGCCGAGAAAGTTGCTAAAAAATAAGCTTGATTGAAACTATCAAAATGATTGAAAACGTAAAAAATTGTAGTTTAAAGCATTACTAAGTCGTGACAATTTTCAGGTAAATGTAAAAGCTCAAAATATAAAGTTTATTGCAAAATATTAATTTTTCATCAGCCATTATAAATTCCTAAAAATTATGAAAAAAACTATCCTTATTCTAGTGAGCTTCTGTTTTTTAATAGTGGGATTTACAGATAATGCCACTGAAAAAAAACAACCAAACGTACTTTTTATTCCGATTGATGATTTACGCCCCGACTTTGAAGCCTATGGAAATGAGGCAATAAAAACTCCTAATATCACACGTATTGCAAATAATGGAGTAACTTTTACCAGAGCTTATTGTCAGCAGGCGGTATGTAATCCATCGAGGGCGAGTCTATTAACGGGCTTACGTCCGGATGATTTGCAGGTGTGGGATTTGCAAACATCCTTTCGTAAAAACATGCCAAACGTTATAACTATACCTCAATATTTCAAGCAAAATGGCTATACAACTATTGGATTTGGTAAGGCTTTTCATAATATATTTCCTGATAGCCTTTCGTGGACAAAAGATGTTTACATTAAAAATTATCCTTTTGACCCCGATGCAATGTATTTCAGTAAAGAAAACTTGAAAATTATTGCATCAAAAAAACAAAAATTGATTGCCGAAAATAATCAAACACGCTTTGATAAATACGGAATTTGGTACATTAAAGCCAACGCCACCGAAAGTGCACCCGTTGAAGACGAAGCATACTACGATGGCGTACAAACCACCGAAGCCATTCGACAATTGCATGAATTAAAAGCTAAGGACAAGCCATTTTTTCTTTCGGTTGGTTTTTATAAACCTCATTTGCCGTTTAATGCACCTAAAAAATACTGGGATTTATACGACAGAAATAAAATTCAACTATCAGATAATCAATATTTGCCTAAAGGAAGCCCTGTATTTGCCGTTCATGGTGACCAAGAATTACGCTCCTACGATGATTTCAAAGATTTACCTAAACCGACAGATGCTACACTTTCGGAAACTCGCCAGCGGGAGTTGTTGCATGGCTACTACGCTTGTGTATCATATATAGACGCACAAATTGGAAGACTTGTTGATGCTTTGGAGGCCTTAGGATTGGCAGAAAATACCGTTATAGTTTTGTGGGGTGATCACGGATGGAAATTGGGTGAACACAACAGTTGGGCAAAGCAAAGCAATTACGAAATTGACACTCGAGTCCCATTGATTGTATCGGGTAAAGGTATCAAAGCGAAAGGTCAAAAATCGGCATCATTGGTAGAATTTGTGGATGTTTTTCCATCATTGTGTGAGCTCTCAAGTTTGCCAATTCCTAAAAATTTAGCAGGTAAAAGCTTCTTCCCTATACTTCAAAATTCCAAAAATAGAACAAAAGATGCGGCATTTAGTCAGTTTTTACTAGGAAGATTTCCAAAAAAACAAATTTCTGTTGATGAAAAAATGGGCTATGCGATACGCACAGATAAATATCGGTATGTTGAATGGTACAACTGGGAAAATGATAAACGTGGTAAATATCTAACCAATGAATTATTTGACCATACTAAAGACCCAAAAGAGAATCTAAATATAGCACAAAACACTAATAATCAACTAATTATTAAGGATTTGAAAACGCAATTATTAGGCAACTTTAATAATAGTCGTTAGTTGAAAAATTTATTTTCCAACACTAAAAAGTTAAATATAAGATTTGAATCCAAACAATTATGAAAGCAAATGATAAATTAAAAACGCTCAGGTTTTGAGGATTACTTCACTAAATCACCTGATTCTAAAAAAAATTGGCTTGGAATAATGTAAGAACTTATAATCATAGTAGGCAGTACCTTAATAATAAAATAATTATCAAAATGAATCGATTTGTTTTAATTCTCCTAATATCTTGTCTTTATCAAATAAGCCTTTTAGCCCAAAAGCCAAAGGCAATTTGGTTAGATGATTTACCAATTAAGTCGTATTCGGAAGGAATTCCGTCGGTTTTGGCTAAAACAAATGCGGGAGGAGATTCTATTCGGATGAATGGAAAACTTTTTAAACATGGTATAGGTGTAAGTTCAACCAGCGTTTTATCATTCTTTTTAGATGGACATGCCACCGAGTTTTCAGCAGTAGTTGGCGTGGATGATAAAGGCGTAAAAGATTTACCACTCAAATTTTATGTAATTGGTGATAGAAAAGTTTTGTTTGAAAGTGGTGAAATGAATTTGGGAGATGACCCAAAAACCATAAAACTTAATTTGTCAGGAATTAAACGTTTAGGACTTTTGGTAACTATTGAAGAAAAAGGATTTAACAGGTCTTATTCTAATTGGGCAAATGCAAAGTTTGAAATGAAAGATGATTTTATTCCTAAAAATACGCCTAATGTTGATGAAAAATATATTTTAACGCCTCCACCTGACAAAAAACCTAAAATCAATTCACCAAAACTTTTTGGGGCAAGGCCCAATAACCCATTCCTTTATACAATTGCTGCTACTGGTGAACGACCAATGAGTTTTTTGGTTAAAAACTTACCACAAGGTCTTTCATTTAATTCAAAAACTGGACTAATTACCGGAAAAGTAGCTAAAAAAGGCACTTACATAAGTTCTTTAACGGCTAAAAATGCCTTTGGTGAAGCCATGAAAGAATTAAAAATTATTATCGGCGATACCATTTCATTAACGCCCCCAATTGGATGGAATGGGTGGAATTCTTGGGCAAGAAATATTGACCGAGAAAAAGTAATAGCCTCAGCCGATGCCATGATAAAGATGGGACTCAACCAACATGGTTGGACTTACATTAACATTGACGATGCATGGCAAGGCCAACGAGGAGGAACTTTTAATGCCATTCAGCCCAATGAGAAGTTTCCAAACTTTAAGGAAATGGCAGATTATATTCATGGTTTAGGTTTAAAACTTGGGGTTTATTCTACACCAATGATAACAAGTTATGCAGGATACATAGGCGGTACATCAGATTTTGCCGATGGAAAAATAACAGATTCCATTAAGAAAAATAAGCGAGACTTTCGCTATGTCGGAAAATATCGTTTTGAAGAAAACGACGCCAAACAAATGGCTGAATGGGGGGTAGATTATTTAAAATACGATTGGAGAATCGAAGTACCATCGACCGAAAGGATGTCGTCAGCCCTAAAAAATTCGGGACGAGATATTGTTTACAGTATTTCAAATTCTGCCCCATTTGCAAATGTAATAGACTGGGTAAGATTGACAAATACTTACCGCACGGGCCCTGATATTCGAGATTCATGGCTAAGTCTTTATGTTTCGGCTTTTACACTTGATAAATGGAGTCCTTACGGTGGACATGGGCATTGGCTCGACCCTGATATGATGATTTTAGGAAATGTTACGACCGGTTCTGAACTTCATCCAACCCGCCTAACACCCGATGAGCAGTATAGCCACGTAAGCCTATTTAGCTTACTATCAGCACCTTTGCTGATTGGTTGCCCGATTGAACAATTAGATGCTTTTACCCTAAACTTATTGACAAATGACGAAGTAATTGAAATTAATCAAGATTCTTTGGGTAAGCCTGCCAGACTTTTATCTGATGAAAATGGTGTACAGATTTGGGCAAAACCTTTGGAAGACGGCTCGATTTCAGTTGGATTATTTAATATTGCCAATTTTGGTAAAACTCCCGAAACATATTTTCGTTGGGGAGACGAAAAAGCTAAGAATTATACATTTGATTTTACCAAAATTGGCTTAAAAGGTCAATATAAATTAAGAGATGTTTGGCGTCAAAAAGAATTAGGAACATTTAATGGTTCATTCAAAACTGAAATTCGCCATCATGGAGTTGTAATGTTGAGAATGTTTCCTGTCAAATAAATTGAAAATATTTTTGAAAAAGAAACTTTAATCCAATCGGTTTGTGTGGTAAAACCCTCTTTTTTTATCTTTATTTTATTAACTTATCAATATTTTCTATGAAAAAAACAATAATAATCTTATATCTTCTCGTAGAATTTATATCATCAACATGTTTGGCTCAACAAAATACTTCTGTAAAATTAAATGTTGATTGGCCTAAATTTATGGCTCAACATGATTTGGTGTGGAATAAACTGCCTGCTGATTATTTTGAAGGAGCATTTATTGGTAACGGCCTTTTAGGGGCAATTATTTTCAAAGACGACATTGAAGCAAACTCTTTACGTTTTGAAATCGGAAGGACAGACGTATATGATCATCGTACGAAAGGTTCAAGTGCTTATGAAACTAGTAGATTACCAATCGGACAATTGCTACTAACTCCAATGGGAGAAATTACGAAATCTAATTTTCGTTGCGACTTATGGAATGCTGAAATCAGAGGTGAATTAACCACTACTTTAGGTAGCATTTCGTTTCGTTGTTTTGTGCCATCAGATGATGAGTTGATAGTTTTAAATATAAAAACCACAGGTGGTGAAAAGGCTGTAAAAATAAAGTTTCGTCCTCAATTGGCTCAAAGTGCAAGGTATATTGCCAAGCGTGCAATGGGTTTAGAACTAAATGTTCCTTATGTTCAAAATCCACCATTTTTGGTTGAAAGAAGCAATGGAATTGAAACAGTGACCCAACCATTATTGATGGGTGATGACTATGCCACGGCGTGGAGTGATAACACAAATATTGATGGTTCTCGAACGGTTTTAGTAGCTGTCGCGAACCGATGGGGGAAATACAGAAAGCCTGCCTCTGGGTCAGCAATTGATGCAATTGCTACCATCAAAGCAGGACAAAAAAAATCAATTTCAGAATTAGAAAAATCACATCGAAAATGGTGGAATAATTACTACCCTGCAAGTTTCGCTACTTTTCCCGATGCTCACTTGGAGAGTTTTTATTGGATTCAACTCTACAAATTAGGTAGTGCAACTCATCCGAATCGTCCTGTCATTGACCTTTTAGGGCCTTGGTTTAAACCTACCTCATGGCCAATGTTATGGATGAATCTCAATGTACAGCTTACTTATTTTACTTTTGGAATTACCAATCATCTTGATTTAGAAAGCAATCTATATCAACTACTCGAAAGGCACCAAGACCAAATGATTGCGAATGTTCCACCGGAATTTCAGGCGGATTGTGCAGGAATAAGAAATCCTGTTGCTTATGATGATTTGTACGCACCTTTGTTTTTGTCAGACGATAAAAATAATGACAAAGAATTGAATATCATCGTGTTGCCTTGGCTTATGCAGATGTATTATCTTCATAATCAGCGAAGTATGAATGAAAAACAATTGAGAGAATCTATTTATCCGCTCATGAGACGAGCATTCAATGTATATATGCGGATATTGTATTTGGGCGAAGATGGACTCTATCATATTCCTTATACTTATTCAGACGAATACGGAAATGCTAAAGAAACAAGTCTAAATATAGCATTGGCACGTTGGGGTTTTAAATCTTTAATCGCTACTGCCGAACGTTTAAAAATTGAAGAACCATTGCTCCCACGTTGGAAAGAAATGCTATCCAAAATACAAGATTATAACATCAATGAAAATGGAATAATGATTGGCAAAAATGTTCCTTTTGACAAGCCTCATAGGCATTATAGCCATCTTTTTGCCATTTTCCCGCTTTTTGACATGAATATTGAAAACGAAACCGAGCGAATTTCGATGATGAAAAAATCTATTCAACACTTTACCGATTTAGATGGTGATAACTGCATATATAAATTTTCAGGTGCGTCTTCATTATGGGCAGCCGTTAGCGAAGGCGACAATGCTTTGAAATGGCTCAAGAGGTCGCTTGAATTACTTCCACGATTTGCTGAACCTCCAGCACCTAAACGTACACCAACAGCCACGCCAAACACGTTTTACAGCGAAAGAGAAAATCCAACTTTTGAATCACCAATTTCGGCTTCAAGAAGTATGTTAGACATGTATTTGCAGGATTGGGGTGGCAAAATCCGTGTTTTCCCAGCGATGCCCTCGAACTGGACAGAAGCTAGGTTTTATAATTTAAGAACCGAAGGTGCATTTTTGATAAGTGCTGTGCGAAATGAGGGAAAAACAAAATTTATGAAAATAGAAAGTTTGGCAGGTGAACCTTGCATCATTAAAGCCGATTTTGAAGGTGATTTAAAAATAGTTGCTCCAAAATCTGTCAAAATAAAACTCCAAGCGGGTTTAATTGAACTGAATTTAAAAAAAGGGCAATCTGCCATTATTTATACGGGCAAAAGGCCAAATACTTTCGAAATATCACCTTTGGCAATAAAAAAAGAAGAAATGAATAGTTGGGGCATGAAAATGAATTAACTTATTAAATCAATGAAAACATTCAGAAACAGAATTTCTTTTTTTAGCCTTCTAATAGGGTTAAGCGTCTTTCTAGGTGTATTGGCTTTGACTAATAAGCAAGCAATCTCTAACCGCCCAAACATAATTATCATTATGGCCGATGATATGGGTTTTTCTGATATTGGTTGTTATGGCAGCGAAATAAGTACGCCTAATCTTGATAAATTAGCAGCAAATGGTCTTAAACTACGTAATTTTTATAATGCAGGTCGCTGTTGCCCAACCAGAGCATCATTATTGACGGGTAAATATTCACATGCAGTTGGAATGGGAAATATGGTAACTTTTGAAGACCAAAAAGTACCCAAAGGAAACTACCAAGGTTATCTCGACCCAAGTATTCCAACAATAGCAGAAGACTTACGCACGGCTGGTTATAACACCTATATGACTGGCAAATGGCACGTAGGCGAAAGTCCAGAACATTGGCCTTTGAAACGAGGATTTGATAGGTATTTTGGATTGATTTCGGGGGCTTCAAGTTTTTTTGAAGTATTGCAAGAAAAAAGAAAAAGGTTTGTGGTTCAAGACGACAAAGAGTATGTATTACCTAAAGAAGGCTATTATGCAACCGATGCTTTTACTGATAAAGCGATTGAATTTGTCAAATCAAACGATAGACAAAACAATCCATTTTTCTTATATTTGGCTTATACTGCTCCTCATTTTCCACTCCATGCTTATGAAGAAGATATTTCGAAATACGAAAACTTCTACCTTCAAGGCTGGGATAAAACTCGTGCTGATCGATACAAAAAAATGCAAAAAATTGGCTTGCTCGATAGTCGATATCAACTTACGCCTCGACCTAATGATATACAAGATTGGAATAAAGTTTCCGATAAAAAATCATGGGCAAGAAAAATGGCAGTTTATGCAGCAATGATTGAAAGAATGGACAAAAACATAGGAAAACTGGTTGAATATCTAAAAAATAATAAGCAATTAGACAATACATTTATCATCTTTTTGGCAGATAATGGTGGTAGTCCCGAAAATGTAGATGATAGAAAACTAGGCCAACCTAACAAACGCATTGGAGAAAGAGGGTCTTATGGCACCTACGATTTCCAGTGGGCAAATGTATCGAACACTCCATTCAAACTTTATAAAAAATACATGCACGAAGGCGGTATTATTAGTCCGTGTATCATTCATTGGACAGCTAAAATAAAACCTAAAAGGGAGTTTATTGATGCCCCAAGCCATGTAATTGACCTCTTACCAACGAGTCTCGAATTGGCACAAATGCAGCCTTCCGAAGTTCATGGCAAAAGTCTAAGTTATATTTGGAACGGTACAAAAATGCCCAAAAGAACGCTATTTTGGGAACATGAAGGCAATAAAGCCATGAGGAAAGGAAACTGGAAATTAGTAAAAGAATTGGAAGATGCCGATTGGGAATTATATGACCTTGGTAATGACCCGTGCGAAACGATAAATCTTGCTAAAGAATTGACTCAAAAAGTCGAAGAAATGAAGTTTGAATATGATAAATGGGCAAAAAGTGTAGGAGTAAAAAACATAGAAAAGTAAAATGGAAATAGAAAATAAAACCCGTAGAAAGTTTGTAAAAGATTCCACTGTCTTGGCTTTGACTTCTTTGGCTTATCCATCATGGATTACAAAGGAGGAGGCAAATAAGGCCTATCAGGCCATGGGAACTCGAGTTGGAGATGTATCTTCCTCGACAGCAATAGTTTGGGCTAGGATAACCGCCACGCCAGATCGAAACAACAAAGGCATTATTATCCCCGGTCGGGCACAAAACTATAAGATAGATCAATTGCCAGAACCAAAAGTTCCAGTTGAAGAGTTAGAAGGGGCTTGTCCAGGTATCAAAGGATTTGTTAGGTTAAAATATGGCACAGAAGAGTCATTGAAAAATGGGAAAGTAACGCCTTGGGTGGAAGTTTCGGAAAAAACAGATTATATTCATCAGTTTCATTTAAAAAATTTAGATTCATTCTGTACATATTATTTTGAAAGTGAAACAACGACCAACAAAAACAAGTCAAATTCAATAAAGTTTAAAGGTAAATTCAAAACTGCACCTAAGGTAGATGTCATTGCAGACATCCGTTTTTGCTTGATGACCTGCCAAGGTTATCCTGATCGTGGACATATAGATGGGCATACTATTTATCCATCTATGTTATCATTAAAACCTGATTTTGCTTGTCTTACAGGTGATTTGGTATATTACGACAATGACATGCCTCGTGCAAATAACACACGTTTGGCTCGCTATCATTGGGAACGCATGTTTAGTTTGCCTCGTTTAATCGAGTTTAATAGAAACGTTGGTACTTATTGGTTAAAGGATGACCATGATACACTCGACAATGATTCAGAGCCTGGGGCAAAAATGGGTGAATTTACGTTTGCTCAAGGTCAACAAATTTTCAGACAACAAGCCCCCTTGAATGATGGCCCAAGTTACCGTACTTTTCGATGGGGAAAAGATTTGCAAATTTGGCTATCGGAAGGGCGAGATTTTCGTTCGCCTAATGAAATGCCTGATGGCTCTGACAAAACCATCTGGGGAAAAGAACAGAAAGAATGGTTCAAGAAAACAGTAAAAGAAAGTACCGCTACTTGGAAAATATTGGTAAGCCCAACGCCCTTAGTAGGGCCTGACCGAATTCAAAAAGATGACAACCACAGCAATATAGGTTTCAAGTACGAAGGCGATGAACTACGTAACTGGCTCAAAAACAATGTACCAGATAACTTCTTCGTAATCTGTGGCGATCGTCATTGGCAATATCATTCTGTTCATCCCGAAACGGGTCTTAACGAGTTTAGCATCGGTGCAGCAAGCGATGAACACGCAGGTGGTACCCCAGGCGAAAACAAAAACTATCATCGTTTTCACTTGGTTAAAGGAGGTTTTATGTCTGTGGACGTTATGGGTACAGGAAATACCAGCCGTATCGAATTTTCTCACCATGATACTAATGGCAAAATAGTTTATAAATGGGGCGAGGAGCTAAAAGTTTAAAAAATCTGTAAAAATGCAAATAATAAAAAAAAGTCTGTTTTTTGGCTTATTCTCAATAATGAGCATATTTAATCTATATGCTCAAAATGATATTTATTCAAAAAGATACTCTTATAAAACCTTGTCCATCTACCAAAAACAACTTTTTGATACGTTTTTGGCGGATGAAATTCCTGCGGGAGTGAAGATTGAAGATGTTTTGATCGACAACACTAGTTTACGCAGCAAAACTCGTTTAGCAGAGGCACTTTTGTTTAGAAATGCTATCGGAGATAAAGAAAAAGCCGTAATTATATTAGAATGGATTTTGAAAAACCAATATCAAGATGAAAATACTAAAATTTATGGCATTTGGAAAACGGCAATCGTAAATGACAAATTTGACCAAAACTGGCGAGAATTCATTGGGTGTGATTTGATTATTATTCGGAATAAGTTTAGAAATCTTTTACCAGAAAATATCATCAAAGATATCGAAACTGGTATTATTCATGCGGCAAAAGGAGCATTCAAAAGAAATGTTGTGCCCGAATATACCAATATTTCGATTATGAGTGCTTTTTTGATGGAATATGTTGGAACAGCGTTTGGTTTAGAGGAAATCAAAAATGCTGGTTTGAAAAAAGCCCGAGATATATTCAAACTTTACCAAACCAATAAAACTTTTAGTGAATTTAACTCCCCAACTTATTATGGAGTTACGCTCATTGGGCTTGGTTTATGGCGAGAACTGGCTTTTTCGAAAGAAATTCAAGAAATGGGTAAGGCACTTGAAAAAGATTTTTGGCATGAAACAACCAACTTCTATAATCCTAGGTTAAAAAATATGCCTGGTCCATATTTCAGAGCCTATGGTATGGATATGAACAAATATTTTGCTATCACAGGTACTTGGATTGGCCTCGCTGTTGACGACGAAAAGTTCGCTCCGCTTCCTCCGAAAAAAGGCCCAAAATATGGTGAAATGAGTAACCTCGCTCCTATTTTTAATCTAGGATTATCAATTCCTAAAGCTGATTTGGCTAAACTAAAATCATTTTCAAAACCTCAATTTATTACTCGTAATGTTCCAAATCATTATAAAGGTGATAGTATCAAGAAAGTAACCGCCATGATAAATGAAGATTGGATGATGGGTGGCTTATGGGGCAATAAAAGAGTGTGGGAGCAAATAAAAACAGGAACGATTCATTGGCAAACGCCAGATGGAGATATTGCTTGGCTAATGATATTGGGCGACGGAAAAACAAATGTAAAAGTATCAAAAACCCAAATGAGCATTTTTGCTAATGATACCCAACCAAGTAGTTTTGAAGTATTTATTTATACAAAAAATATAAAAACTGAGGCTTTTAATAACAAAAACTGGAATTTATTTGGAATGACGCTAAACCTCGAAACCGACTTAAAAATACCTAAAACAAAGGTAGTTGAAACTAAAGATTTTAATAATCTGTTGGCAATTTCTGAAAATATCGGTTCGGTTATGAAGATTACCTTTGAAATTCCTTCAGACTGGAACCTCAAAAGCCCTTTAATAAAAATCACCCCAAACATCACATACAAATGAAAATTTTAATGACAAGTATCGTCATGATTTTTTCGACGGTACTTTTTGCACAAAAAGTCGAAGATGTATCTATTTTTACCAAAAAGTTTACTTATCAATCGCTCACAAAATATCAAAAAACGTTATTTGATGATTTTATCGAAGAGCAAATGCCTAAAGCTACTGGGTTAAAATTAGATGAAAATACGTCTGCGAGGGGTATAATGCGGTTGGCTTGTGCATTATTTTATAGAAATGAATCAGGAGATATTGAGAACGCCTTAAAAATAATCAAATGGATTTTTACACTTCAAAATTTAGATGAAACAAGCCAAGATTTTGCGGTTTGGCGAGGAAGTAGTAAACAGACGGGCAATTATGACCAAAATATGCGAGAATTTATCGGTACTGATTTGATTAGTATTTACCATAAATACAAGCAAAAACTGCCCGAAGATGTAAGAAAAGACTTAGAAACTTGTTTAATTCGGACTGTAAAAGGAGCAATTAAACGCAATGTAAACCCCGATTACAATAATATTTCTATCATGAGTTCATTCATGATGGAATATGTAGGTACAGCATTTAATATCCCTTATTACAAAAATGCTGGTTTAGAAAAAGCACGAGCGATTTACACTAACTTCCTCAAATACAATACTTTATGCGAATACAACTCGCCTACTTACTATGGTGTTGACTTTGTTGGCTTGGCACTTTGGCGAGAATTATCGTTTTCGCCAGCAATGAAAGACATGAGCAAAGTACTTGAAAAAGAACTTTGGTTAGATATAGCGACATTTTATAATGCAAATCTACAAAATATTTGTGGCCCATATCTACGAGCATACGGCATCGATATGAAAAAAACACACGCCATTGTGGGTACTTGGATAGCCGTTGCTTTAGACAATCCAAAAATTGCAACGATTCCTGGTCAAAATGGCGTGCATCATGAGCGTGAATTTATAGTCCCGATTGTAGAAATGGGTATTTCAATGCCCGAGAAAGCACTTGCTCAGTTTAAAAAATTTGATAAACCAAGGTTTATAACTCGAACTACTTCAAATTATTATGAAGGAGACCGACTAAAAAAAGTAACCGCCAACATTCAAAAAGATTGGATGATGGGTGGACTTTGGGGTAACCGAAAAATTTCGCACATTCTGAAAACTGGAACAATGCATTGGAAAGCTAAAAATGGCGATATTGGCTGGCTTTTTGTGCCAGGTGAAGGCAAAACAAATGTAAAAGTAGATGATTCAAAAATGCAGATATTTTTAGCTGATACGCTCGCCAAGAATTTTCAAATTTTTGTTTATGAAAATAATATTAGTCCTAAAAACTTTCAGGAAGATATTTGGAAACTTCCAAATATGGCTTTAAAAGTAAAAACGGTTTTGACTAATACGAATGTCGAGATTTTATCTCAAGAAATGATTAATTCGGAAGGAGTTGGCACAAAAGATTTTCCATATATCATGAATATTATTTTTGAAATTCCTGCCAATTGGGACATTTCAAAGCCTTTAGTTGAAATTACACCGAATAAATAAACCTCATGAGTAAGCAATTAATTCTCAAATTTTTAGGTACGGCATTTTTTTTTACCTTCGGAATGATAGCGATTTGGGCGTGCTTTAACACGTTTTTGACTGGTAATACTTGGAACGGAATGACGATTAGTAAATCAGCATTGACGGTTGAGTATTGCGAGTTTAACAATACCGAAAAACTTTTTCATCAATCAATGAATACTTATTCCAATTTGGCGTATTTCTTTTTTGGAATTTTGATTCTTCAAATCGCCAAATATGATTTATATAACAAAGAAAATACCGCTCATAATAGGCTTGAGAAATTCCCCTTACTATCGGCTTTAATGGGTTTTTGTTTTATTTATTTGAGTTTTGGAAGTGCATTTTTCCACGCTTCGCTTACTTATCTGGGTCAAAGAGTTGACATGAACGGTACTTACAGCATTTCTATCGCTTTATTGGGTATAGGTATATATCACCTTTTGTATAAAATCGAATTTTCAGCAACAGCAAAAAAACTTTGGATTGGGGGATTAATAGTAATTATTATAGCCTTTCTGCCAATTTCACTCATGATTTCTAGTAATAAATTATTGCCCGCCATGATTTTTCTGTTATTGCTAAGCATTGTCATTCACTATATTCAATTCCGTAAACACAAATCATTTATTTTGGCGATTTTAGGTTTTGTTTTAATGTTTGTGGCAGTCAATATTCGTACCTTAGATGTGCAAAAAATTAACTGCGACCCACACTCATTTTATCAAGGGCATTCAATTTGGCACTTACTTACAGCGATGAGTAGTTTTTGTAGCTACGCTTTTTTTAGATTTTCTAAAATTCAAATTTATAAAAAAAATTAATTACCTGATATTCAGTGTATTAGTCTTTATCAAAGACCTTCTTTTACCTTGCATCATTTTTTATACTAAATGTAGTTTTACAATTATTTGATGTCAAGAAAAGCACATAGATAAAACAGAATCTTAGACAAAAAAAGTACTCAAAGTCAATAAAATATTAGTCAAAATGATAAAAAATATATTCCTAATTGTATGTTTCAGTTGTTTTTTTTCGGTTTTTGCTCAAGAGCAATTTCGTCCTGAAGAATTTGTCAATACTATCATTGGTACTGATTCTAAAAGAAGTTATTCTAATGGCAATACCTACCCAGCCATTGCAACGCCTTGGGGAATGAACTTTTGGTCGCCACAAACTGGCAAAATAGCTGATGGCTGGCTCTACCAATATACTGCCGATAAAATTAATGGTTTCAAACAAACGCACCAACCTTCACCTTGGATAGGAGACTATGGGCAGTTTTCGGTCATGCCACTTACTGGGAAATTGAATTTTAAAGAAGAGAAAAGAAGCAGTTGGTTTTCTCATAAAAACGAAGTTACAAAACCATATTTTTATAGTGTATATCTTTCGGACCATGATGTATTAACCGAAATTACACCCACTGAAAGAGCGTCCATTTTTCGCTTTACTTTTCCAAAATCTGACAGTTCGTTTATTCTTGTAGATGCTTTTGATAAAGGTTCTTATGTTAAAATTTTGCCCGAACAAAACAAAATTATTGGTTATACAACCAGAAATCGAGGGGGCGTTCCTGCGAATTTTAAAAACTATTTTGTATTAGAATGTGATAAAAAATTTACGCTCACATGGACTGTCAATGATAGTGTTTTAGTTAAATCACAAAACGAGATAACGAGTAGCCACGCCCAAGCAATTATTGGTTTTTCTACGAAAAAAGGTGAAAAGGTGCATCTAAAAATAGCTTCATCGTTTATTTCACCCGAACAAGCAGAATTAAACCTAAAACGAGAAGTCGGCGAGCAAACTTTTGACCAAATTCATGCAAAAGCTAAGTTGGCTTGGCACAATGAACTCATTAAAGTCAAGGTTGAAGGCGGCACCGACGAACAACTCAAAACATTTTATTCATGCCTTTATAGAATGCTTTTGTTTCCTCGAAAATTTTACGAGTTCGATGCTCAAAATCAGATGGTGCATTACAGCCCATATAATGGCAAAGTCGAAAAAGGGTATATGTTTACCGATACTGGTTTTTGGGATACTTTTCGGTCTTTGTTTCCTTTTCTTACGCTCATGTACCCCGAAATGGACGGGCATATTTTAGATGGTTTAGCCAATACTTACAAAGAAAGTGGTTGGCTACCCGAATGGGCAAGCCCTGGGCATAAAGGTAGTATGATAGGTAGTAACTCAGCATCCGTCATTACAGATGCGTACTTGAAAGGCGTGAAAGGATATGACATTAATGTTTTGTATGAAGCTCTCATGAAAAATACTGAGAATCAAGGTCCAATCAAAACATTGGGTAGAAACGGTGTAAAGGAGTATAATCAGCTGGGTTATGTACCTCTCGAAGGTTATGTAGGAAGTACGGCTCGCACATTGGAGTATGCACACGCTGACTTTAACTTAAATCAATTGGCGATTGCTTTAAATAAACCTAAAGAAGAAATTGAAAAATTTGCCGTACGCTCTCAAAACTACCGAAATATGTTCGACCAAGCCTATAATCTGATGCGAGGGAGGAATAAAGATGGGTCATTTCCTACAACTTTCAATCCTTTCAGTTGGGGTTATGAATTTGTTGAGGGTAATAGTTGGCATTACAGCTGGAGTGTTTTGCACGATTTTAAAGGTTTATCCGACCTCATGGGTGGCTATAAAAAAATGGAAATGATGCTTGATAGCGTTTATAATTTGCCGCCAATTGTTGAGTCGAGTTTTTATAAAGGGGCAATTCATGAAATGACCGAAATGCAAGTGATGAATATGGGTCAATACGCCCATGGAAATCAACCGATACAGCACATGACGTATATTTATAATTTTTGTGGAGTGCCGTGGAAATCACAAATGCACGTCCGGGAAGCAATGGATAAGTTATATCGCCCAACACCAGATGGCTATTGCGGCGATGAAGATAATGGCCAAACCAGTGCCTGGTATGTATTTAGTGCTTTGGGGTTTTATTCGGTTTGTCCGGGTACTCAGCAATATGTCATTGGTTCCCCACTTTTCAAAAAAGTTACTTTGAGCTTAGAAAATAGAAAGAAATTCGTCATTGAAGCACCTAAAAATACGTCAAAAACTATCTATATTCAGTCTGCTACTTTAAATGGTGTGAATTACGACAAGAATTTTTTAAACCATTTTGATATTTTGAAAGGCGGAAAAATAACATTTAATATGTCCGAAAAACCAAATTTCAAACGTGGAATTTTGCCAACATCAAGACCTTACTCTTTTTCTAAATAAAACAATCAAATTTCAAAATATGAAAAAAAACTTATTTTTCTTAAGCCTTTTTTGCATTACTTTCAGTATTGGAAGTTTTGCACAAAAGCCCAATATAATTTATATACTTGCCGATGATTTAGGTATTGGCGATGTGTCTGCCTATAATCCAGAAGGAAAAATCCAGACAACAAACATTGATAAATTAGCTCAAAATGGTGTAAAGTTTACAGATGCTCATACCACCTCGGCCGTCTGTACTCCTACTCGCTATGGAATCATGACTGGACGATATAACTGGCGAACTACACTCAAAAAAGGTGTTTTACATGGTTATGATACGCCATTAATTGATCCAAAACGAGAAACTGTGGCTTCTTTCTTACAAAAACAAGGCTATAAAACAGGAGTTGTCGGCAAATGGCATTTGGGTTGGACTTGGGGAAATATTGAGGCTGGAGAAAAAAAGGTTGATTTTACAAAAGAGATAAAAAATAGCCCAAACACAAACGGTTTCGATTATTCATTTTGTATTCCTGCCTCGCTCGATATGCCACCCTACGCTTATGTAGAAAACGGTTTTTGCACGGCCATACCAAAAGATACTTGCATCGGCCGAAAAGGTATTGAATTATTTCGTGCGGGTATTATTGCACCTGATTTTCAGCCAGAGGAAGTTTTAGGGAAATTCACCGAAAAAGCACTCAATTTTATTAATCAAAATTCTAAAAAAGAGAAGCCGTTTTTCTTATATTTCCCATTAGCCGCACCACACACGCCCATTTTACCTATCGGAAAATTTGTAGGCAAAAGTAATGTCTCACCCTACGCTGATTTTGTTTTGATGGTCGATGACGTCGTAAAGCAGGTTGTTGAAACACTAAAAAAGAACGGCGTTTATGAAAATACTATCATTGTTTTTGCATCCGACAATGGTTTTGCTAACCCCGCCGACCTTCAAGCACAACTTAGCAAGGGGCATAATCCTTCTATGATTTATAGAGGACTAAAAACTGAAATCTTTGAAGGAGGGCATCATGTACCGTTTATTGTTTCTTGGAAAAAAAACATCCCTTCGCCTAAAGTAAGTAAGCAATTAGTTTGTACCACCGACTTTTTCCGAACTATTGCAGAGCTAAATAATAAAAAATTAAACGATAATGTAGCCGAAGATAGTTTTAGTTTTTTAAGTGAAATTACTGGCAAAAAAACAACTTTTGAGGCTCGTAAATCGGGAATCCATCATTCATCTGATGGTTTTTTTGCGATACGAAAAGATAATTGGAAATTGATTATGTGTTCACATTCGGGTGGAAATGGAAAGCCTAAGGAAATAAGCCAAGAAGCTAAAACCCTCCCCCCTATTCAATTATACGATTTATCAACTGATATTGGTGAAACTCAAAATGTTTATGCCCAACATCCAGAAATTGTAAAAGAATTAACGGCTTTACTCACGAAACAAATTCAAGACGGGAGAAGCACAAAGGGTAAAAACCAAACCAATGAAGGCCCAGCTTATTGGAGTCAATTGACTTGGCTTAGTAAGCAATAGATATTCTTTTCAATATCGTAGTAAAGATTTTGCTACGATATTGAAAAGCTTAAAATTCATCAAAATCCAATTCTACTTCTCGATTTTCGGCGTTCGCCTTTTTCGATATATTCTCGCATATCGGCCAATTCTTTCTCATATCCACCTGATAAAATCGGAAATCTGCACCAGCCCCGTGGGTCGAGATTATAGCTATCTAAGTGAAAACTCGGAGCGTAACGCTCACGTTTCCATTGATTTCTGCTCCACATTCTAAAGAACTTTTCTACCCAGTTTGCTAAAGTTGCTTGATCAAATCTGTCAACGTATTGAGCCTCCATAAAAAGTAAACATTCTAAAGGTGGTTTTTTGTCTCTGATGGCTAAGCCTTCAATTGAGTTTAGCACTTCATAAGGCATTAGATCTTTTTCGTCGGTTTGCTTTGTTTCGAGCGGACGAAGTTCAGCCGTCGGTTGTAGGCTATTTACTTTATTTAATCCTTCGATTTTTATATGCTTTCCTTTTACATCACAACCTACTGTTTCGAGCCAAACTAACCATTTTTTCAACCAAAACTTATCGATTCCTGCAATCGGATTGATACTTCCTGCCGTATCACCATCCATTGTGCAATAACCAACGGCTACTTCTGAGCGGTTAGACGTTGCTAAAAGTAGGTGATTATGTAAATTTGTTAGCAACCAAACGCTTGGAACCCGCACTCGGGCTTGAATATTTTGTAGTGATAAATCGTCAGTTTCCCAAGTTAAATCTCGGCCTATTTGCTTTTCTATCAAGTCTTTATAAGTTTCTACGAGTCCGTTGATGTTGATATTGTAGAAGGTTGCACCGATGCTTTTTGCCAAACTTTCGGCTGATTCATACGTATCGGTCGAACTATTTTCTGTGCCTTGATAAATACTATGAATCATCTTTACGGCAATTTCCTCTACCGTTGTGCAATCTTGTATTTTCTTGATGAAAGAAAGTTTTTTCTTAAAAGCATCTAAACCAATACTTTCGTCGGCTAAACGAATCATCAAACCACACAAAGCCACACACGCACAAGAATCTGCTCCACCCGATAACGAAACCGTGAAACCTTGCGAACGAGATTTACGTAAATAATCAAACAATGCCAAACTTACTGCACGTGCAAACTCTTCTTCTTTTAGAAATCCTCCACGCTCAAACTTTTCTAGTTCGGCAGTTTGTGGGGCAATTGGCTTGATTTCTGGAAAATCAAATAATGCTGGAACTTTCCAATTTCCTTGTGTAATCGGTGATTTTACTTGTGAATGATTGACTTTTGGCATTTCGACATCAATAACGGCCGATGTAACGTAAAAATCTTTATAGCCAAAACGTGGTGAAGAAACCAATAAATTTCCATCGGAAGCAATCATAGCATCGCCATCGAAAATCAAGCGACCAGATTCATTCCCAAGTAAGTTTGTGTAGATATAGCTACACGCAAACGAACGACTGCCATCTATAACGAAGCGTTCGCGGGTTACAAATTTTGAAAACGAAAATGGGCTTGCACTTGGATTCAAAATAATATCGACTCCCCTATCGAACATCGCACGACCTGGACGATTGGCCACCCAAGCATCTTCGCAAATCTCGAAACCGATACGGACACCACTTAATTCAAAAACTAAATCACCAATTGGATATTTGAATTCATCAATTTCAATTTCGTCACGCACACCCGCTTGCCAACGATGAAACCAACGGTCTTCATAAAAAACTCCATAATTTGGCAAATGTTGTTTGCAGACAAATCCTAATATTTTTTTGTTGGCAATCAGACACGCGGTGTTATAAACTTTATTATTGAAGCGAATCGGCAAACCAACCGAAACAATCATACCTGATGTGTGCTGAACGATTTCGAGAAGGCTTTCTTTAGCTTGTTCGACCAAATCCCATGAATAAAAGGCATCTTCGCAGCCATAACCCGTAATGCACAACTCGGGCAGACATAACAAGCTAATGTCTTGCCTATCAGCTTCTTTGATACAATCAATAATATTTTTTTGGTTCTGCTCCCAAGCTAAAGGTGTTTGGTTGAGAGTTCCTGCTGCTACTTTTATGAGTTTCATTATTTGTTAGTTTCCGTGGCACGCTGTGCGTGTCACGGATAAGGTTAAATTGCTGTTTCTTATATTCCTAATTTCTTTACTTTTGCTTATATTATTAATAAAACTCATAGCATGCCACGACCTGTTACCAATACGGCTGCTTATCTTGATAACCAAATATTTGCTAATTTATCTTTATTTAGAACTTCATAAGATTTCTCGTAAAATGTTTCTTCATTAATATTCAAAATTCCTTTAGTTAATTTCTGATTACATAAAGTTCCATTTCTAAGACCAATATAATCTTTGAAAGATGAAAACTCCCAATCTTCCATTTTATTTACAAGTGATGCAACATAAGGATTTTGATGAATATAATTAAAACAGGTTTGAGTTATTTCAAAATCAATTTCAATAGCGGCTAATTCTTTGGCATTAGTATTTTGAGTAAATAATGACCCTGTTCGTCCTTCTTGTTTGTTAATTGATTGTGTATAGCTACTCAATATCAGCCTAATAGCTTCTGAAATGACATTTCTTTCGTCCTTACCAACTAAGGATTTCTTTACCGAATTTTCATTGGTCAAAATCATCAAATGAAAATGATTAGGCATCAGGCAGTAAGCAAGAATTTCACAATGTGGTTTTATTTTATCTCTGATTCTTCTTAAGAAATGCAAATAATTCTCTCTACTAAAAAAAATCTTTTGCCGATTATTGCCTCTATTATAGATGTGGTATATTCTATTAATTTCAAAATTCATCTTTTACAATTTATTAGTCATCCGTGGCACGCTGTGTGTCATGGATGAAATTATATTTTCTGTACTTACTTCTCTGTATTCACTAACCGTGACACGCATAGCGTGCCACGGAAAATTGACGCTATTAACAAAGATAACAAAAACTACCTATGCTAAGTTTTGTTTCTGAAAAGTGAAAACCCAAATTTAACATCAAAAGGTTGAGACATAAGCACTTTATTGATATTTTTGTTTTTTATTAAAATCCTGAAGGATTAGAACAGTTATCATAGGCGACGAGCCGCACGCCACCAAAAGCCTCGAAATTCTGCTATTAGAAGACTGCCCACAGGTTCAAGTTATTGCTTCATTCAATCATCCAGCCGAAGCTCTTCTTTTTCTTCGTAATCAAATAGACTTTGTTTTTTTGGGATATTGATATGCCATTTATGAATGGTTTTGAGTTGCTCAATCGACTCGCTCCTATCAATTTTGATATTATTTTCGTAACTGCCTACGACCAATATGCCGCCAATGAAATTCAGTATAAACAAAATATACTGCACAAGTCCTTCGGCACGTCTATCACGAATCAACGCATCGAACTCTTCAATAAAAGCTACACCAACAAAATCAAAGTTGAAATAAGCGATTTAGCCAGCGAATCGGGTACGCAAGTACTTATTCAAATCAATATTTAGTAATCAGACACTGGTTTTTGTACTCGTATAATCTTTATTCGAGCAACCTTTCTATTTCTTCACAAAACTGCTTATCAATATTTATTTACTTAAAAACACTACATATTTATTGTTTATCAATAAATAAATTTTACATTTGTTCCATCAATCTCATTTTAATGTAAATTTTTATGAAAACGCAAACCAAAACAATTTTAGAAATTATCAAATATCTGGCTCTCATCGGAGCTATCGGTTTTTCAATCGAATGCGGCAGTCAGCTTATTTTTTTAATCATTAG
Source organism: Emticicia agri (assembly GCA_945860265.1). Lineage (GTDB taxonomy): Bacteria > Bacteroidota > Bacteroidia > Cytophagales > Spirosomataceae > Emticicia > Emticicia agri_A. The sequence goes on from CAMAQF010000053.1 coordinate 27,211, forward strand.
TTTTTCAAATCCTGAATTTGCTAAAAAGATGTATCTCGCCAAGCAAGGTATTGAAGATTTACGCAACTTTAGTCTAACTTATTTCTATTTTACAAAGTCTTTGCTTATCACCTTCGCTGCATTGAAGGCTTTTATTTGGTATTATTTATTCGATTTTCTGCACAAACTAAAATTAAAAAACCCTTTTACTGACGAGGTTGCGACCAAAATTCAAAACATTAGTTATCAATTATTGAGTCTTTGGATAATTGCCGAAATTGGAAATGGTTATTTCAATTATGTTTCTAAGCGAACAGATATTGATTTGGTCAATCATTTCAATCATGAAGAATATTTTTTCATGGCAGGTATTGTCTATCTAATCTCCCAAATTTTCAAGCGTGGCGTTGAATTACAAGAAGAAAACGAATTAACTGTTTAAAAAACTACCAATATGCCCATCGTAGTAAACCTTGATGTAATGCTTGCCCGACGAAAGATGCAGCTCTCAGAATTGGCCGAAAAGGTAGATATTACACTTCCAAACCTTTCTATTTTAAAAACCGGAAAGGCCAAAGCAGTTCGGTTTTCTACCTTAGAAGCCATCTGCGAAGCACTAAATTGCCAACCTGGTGATATACTGGAGTTTGTTCCAGAGAATATGAAATAATTATCGACCTTTTTTCCTATAAAATACCCTCAAACTGCTGCATCCAAAGGCGATTATAAACCCCGTCTCGATTTAATAAACTTTGATGATTACCTTCTTGCACTAATTTTCCATTTTCAAGCACCAGAATTTTATCGGCACTTTTGATGGTACTCAATCGGTGGGCAATAATGATAATAGTTTTTCCCTGATTTCTTAGAAAATCAATCGCATTTTGAATATTTTTCTCAGAAATAACATCAAGTGCCGAAGTTGCTTCATCTAAAATCAATATCTCTGGATTTCGGTACAACGCTCGTGCAATGGCAATTCGCTGGCGTTGTCCGCCCGAAAGATTTGTGCCGTGTTCGCCTAAGCGAGTATAAAAACCATTGGGTAATTTTTCAATAAATGCTGAATTTCCGAGCAAATTTGAAATTTCAATGATGCGTTGCATATTCGGGTTAAAATCTCCGAGTGAAATATTTTCCAATAAACTTCCCGAAAGCAAATCAATTTGCTGTGGTACAACACTCACAATTCTACGTAAACTTTCGCTCGAAATGTGTTTAATATCATAATTACCAATAAAGATACTGCCACTCGTAAGCGAATACAGATTTTGAAGTAAATACATCAAAGTCGATTTACCCGAACCACTCTCACCAATAATTGCTGTTATTTCACCTTTCTGAATCGTAAGTGTCAGATTTTCAAATACTTGTACCCGTGTTCCGTAACGAAAATTGACGTTTTCAAACCTAATATTGCCTACCATTTCGGGCGTAAGTGTCATTTTATTTCCTTCGGTTTCTCGTTCTAAATCAATGATTTCAAATAGACGGTCAGCAGCGATGAGTGCCTCTTGAATCGTTTTATTTGTGCCAATCAAACTCTGAATCGGTCCCGTGAAATAGCCAACTAATGAGTAAAATGATAATAATTCGCCAGGCGTTAGTTCTTGTTCGATAACAAAATAAGTTCCTACCCATAAAAGTACAATGGTAAGCAAACGAGTAATAAATTCGCTCATTGTACCAATGTATAAACCAGAAATACTTGATCGATAGATAGTTCGGAGCAAAGCCACAAAACGATTTTCGGTTTTTAGATTGGTCATATCTTCAATACCAAAACGCTTGATGGTGGCAATAGAGTTGAGCGATTCGACTAACTGAGACTCCAACTCTGCCGAACTCTCCATCATAGCTCGCTGCTGTTTCTTATTAATCCTGTTGACGATGAAATAAATAACAACATAAAATGGGATGATTGCGAGCATTAGTAAGGCTAACTTCCAATAATAAGTAAACATCAAACCGAAAGAAAATACCACAATAAAAATATTGACTGCCAAACTTATGAGTACATCATTGATAAATACCCTAATCTTTACTGCATCATTGACTCTCGAAATAATTTCACCTACTCGCATGGTATCAAAAAACTGCTGCGGTAGTTTCAATAAATGCTTGTAATAACCCAAAATCAATCTTGCATCGATACTCTGACCAGTCTTTAGAGCAAAAACTGACTTGACTGCCCCCAAAACAACTTGCAATAATAACAAAAGAATCATGCCCAAACTCAGTAAATTGAGCAGGTTTTTATTACCTTCTACGATTACATTATCGGTTATTTTCTGAATATAAATGGAAGTAGAAAGCCCCAAAATTGTAGAAACTGCCGCACCAACGAGGGCTTGCAACATTACGCTTGTATGCGGGCGAAGCAAATGCCAAAAACGCTGAACGGTAGAAATTTTCTGATTACCAACTTCCAACTGCTCAGTTGGCAATAAAAGTATCAAAACTCCACTCCATTCTTTCAGAAAATCGCTTAGTTTTAGTTTTTCGATTTTGCCGATGCCAGGGTCCATTAACGTAATGTGCTTATCAGTAACCCCATAAATGACCACATAATGCAGCAAACCTTCTTTTTTAGCCACATGAGCAATAGCAGGTTTGGGAATTTTCGAAAGACTTTCGACCACACCTTTTACGCCTTTGGCTTGAAAGCCTAAGCGTTCGGCGGCTTCTATCATGCCCAAAACATTCGTGCCTTTTTTGTCGGTATTGGCATATTGCCTGATGCGAGCAATCGGAATTTGTAGCTTATAATGTGCCGCAACCGATGCCAAGCAAGCCGCTCCGCAGTCGGTTACATCGTGTTGTTTGATGTTGGTTTTAGG
>CAMAQF010000054.1 GCA_945860265.1 Emticicia agri
GGTGTTTGGAGCATTTTTAATCACATAGTTTTTTAGGTCGCTAGGGTAGGGCATAGCAACGATATGTTTTTCTAAACTTGTGATTAGGTACTTTATTAACCCTACAAACGTGCAAAAGTTTATTTTAACTTGCAAGTTTTTGTGCAGGTATTTTGGGGCGAGTCTTGATTTCTTGCGTTTTCTAAAGTTTATTGTGTATATACGTAGAAAAAAGGGCTTTTATGGTGCCGTTGAAGCGAAAAGGCTTGCCGTTTGGTGGCGGTGGTAGTTATTTGGGTGGTTTCGGTTGTTGTGGGTTTATCTTGGGTATTATTTTCTTTGGGTTTGGTGCATTAGAGTAGCAGGCATAGGAGGATTATGCTTAATGTTGAGTGTTTTATACTATTATCGTTATGAATAAGTCTTAGCGTTTGGTTTTCTTAAATTTAAAATTTTCAGTATATATTCAAACAATTTTTATTGTAAGTATTGCTTTCACATATCTCTTACTGCTATTTGTTTCTACAATAATAGGTTGCTTTATTGTTCCTATTGGTTTGTTTTTGCTATCAAAAGAAATATCAATTAACCCTTTTTGACCTAGTTTTATAGGCTTATTTGTATATTTTGCCACTGTGCATAAGCATGTTGAAGATACATCTTTGATTATTAAATCATCCACTCCTAGATTTTTAAATTCGATAGTATATGTTGATTTATCTCCTCTTTTTACCTCTATAAAGTTATTTTTACTCAAAAATGACAGCATTGGTTCGTTATTTTTTTTGGTCTGAGCAATAGAAAAATTAGCTTTCAGAGCAACTAAAATCAAAAGTAAGAGTTTAATTATTTTTTTCATAATAAAGTGCTTTTCCTCTAGGTGTATAATTATTTATAATTTCTTTTATCTCATACTCAGTCAAACCATTATCGTTTGTAAACAAATTTTGATTCCCTAAATCTTTCCTTAGTTGTTGATAATCAAAAGTTAGTTGCTTTTCTGTCTTGTTCCAAAAATTAATATCATAAGAGCATTCTGATTGCTTTGATTGTATTTTTACATCTCCACTTTGTCTAAAATGTCCATACTCCTCTCTTAATTTATCGGCAGATTGTCTGTAACTTGACAAATTACTTATACTAAGTTCCCCTTTGTTTCTTATGTTAACAGGTTTATTGTTGTTCCAGCCATAATCTTCATAACTTGTTTCTGAGTTTATATGGGTTACATAATACTTGGAATTGTATTTGGCAAATTGTATTGAAACATTTCTACTGATAAATCGATGCGTATGATTTGTTAATTTATCAGTTATTTTCTGAAACGAACTTGACCAATTTTCATTTGTAGTTTCTATTTTCGCAATTCCTAAATCCGCCCTGTCAATATATAATTTACCCGCCACTTGATTATCAGCATATTGCTCAAATGCACTATTTTTGTACAATATTTTATTGTTTTTAGGAGTAAATGCTACCACGTAATAATCATTGTCTTTTTCATCTAAGTACTTATAGAAGTAAAACTTAGTGCTTTTCGCATCCAAAAAAGCATTATAGAGTAAATCTTTTTTGATAAAAAGTAAGTTCCTTGGAGTGCGAGTCTTATTTATAAATCCGCGAGAATCATTTTTTACAGTATATTTTGAATGTCGGCAAAATAAGGGCTTTACCAAATCTGAATTTAAAAACTGATATTTGCTATCCGAAAAATTCTTATTATACCCATCTGAATAAATTTTAACGAAAGATTCGTTAATTCCAGCGTACTTGTTATCCGAGGTTATTGTACTTCGGTAAAACCCCTCTTGTTCAAAAGCATCTTTTGAAAAGTTACTCTCAAATTTTTGAATCACTTTTTCTATGAGTTTATCTGCCGCTATTTCAGGTCTTATAACAATGTTTGAAAGAAGATACGATTTTTCTTCTAATTCAAAAGTTTTTTTATTGGCATCTCCGATAGCTAATTTTAGCGGATAATAGCCAATGTAAGATATTTGAATAGAATCAATTGTATTTAATTCATCCGCATCGTAATTAAGAACAAAACGCCCTTTATCATCAGCAATAGCTACGTTTTTTTTATCAATTATTCTTATTGTTGAAAACGCTAATGCTTGCTTAGTTTTTTTATCAATGACAACTCCATCAATAGATATTTGGGTATATGCTGTTGTGGAAAATAAGAAGAAGATAAAAGAAAAAGTTAGTTTTTTCATAAAATGTGGTTTTGGTTTTTACTTTAAGGCGAATCGGTATAATCCAAGAACGCCCTTCTCCTCATCTATAAAACCATCAGCATAAAAATATTTTCCATCTGAACCGACTATTTTAAAATGATTAGGTACAGACACATCACCTATAAGGATTTCATTTTGGTATATCTGCATTCTCATCGGATTTTCGTCATCAGGATTACTTATATTAATGTTTTCAGTACTTTGATTTGTTCCTAATTTGTAACATCTAAAAATAAGTGATTCCTTGGGAAAACATTTTAAGGAATAATAATATCCATATTTTTGTCTATCTGGATAATCCAAATTCATGGCATCATCATAAGACTTGGTTTTTCTATAATTAGTATTAATCATTTTACCCGACCTACCGAACCCCTTGACAGGATTGAAGGATTTATCATACACATATATCAATGAATCTGCTTCGAAGTTTAGGTAAATATCATCATTGTTTTTATCAAAATACCAATTTGAAAAATTTGGAATATCATTAAATTTTTCATAAATCGTCGAGTATCTTCCTTGTATTTTGGTTACTTTTCCCGAATTTAAGTCTGCTACCCCTAATACCTTAGCTGATTCAAAATAAGCCTTTGATGTCGTGCCGAAGTATCCATTAAATTTCGGATGCGTAGTTTCGATGTTGAATAGGATATGGTTTGCATCGTATAATAAAAAATTATTATTAAAATATTTTATCTCGTAAATACCTATTTCGTCTGGCTTTGGGTTATTCTCTAATTCATTTAAACCCTTTTTTGATTCAAAAATGAAGGTAGTTGTATTTATTCTCTCCCAATTTTCATTAAAATGATATACATTATACCCTTTAAATATCAGATGTTCATTATTAAATTTCAAGTAATTATTAATTCCTCTTACCTGCTGTGGACCATCACCCTTACCCAGCAAAGTTTTAATGTGTTTACCATCCAAACTAAACTTTGATACCGTAGAAAAGAGTCCATCAAAAAAGAGAATTTCTTTACGCTGGCTATCAAAACTCAAGAACCCCTGAAACGAGGTATTGGGGTGTGATATCAATATAGTATCTATTAATAGATTATTTATTCTAACCTTAACATCTGTTTTAGAAATGGTAAAAGTTCTTTCTTTGCTTTCACAACTAAAACAAAATATACACAAGATTATTAAGTATTTTTTTAGCATTTTCCATAATATTATAAAAATGATGCTGTTTAGCTTCACCGTGTGAAACTAAACAGTCAATAACCTTATAAAGAAATAAAATGTTTGACTGTAATTAACCATGGTCTTCTGATACACAACCATTAAAATCACACCCACATTCATGCCTTAAAGAAAATCTTGCTCCCGATTCGCAACTGTACCCTCCCCGTGAATGGCACCTGCACGGATTTCCATTGCCTCCTTCACCTTCTTGTGCTGTTGAGAAGTTGGAACAAAATCCGATAATTCCGATAGTTAATACCGTTGTTAATGTTTTTTTCAATGAAATATTCATGATTTCTAAAAGTTTAATACACCAAGTCCCTCTTGGCAAGCCAAAATTGAGAAGAAGCCTTCTCAAAAACAATAGGAATAATTCCTATTTTGAGCCAAAAGACCAAAAATAGGAATTGTTCCTATATAATTCTTACCCCCCCCACATTTTGCAACATTGCTGCATTTAAAATTGCATAACGTAGCAACTCCGTCGTGTTGCTAAGGTTTAACTATTGGCAAATATTGGTCTTATGGTTTTTTACGGTGTGCGGGCTTATGCACAGTTTGTAGGCAATATCATGGTTTTTGTAGCCCTCGGCAATGAGTGAGATAATTTTACGCTCTTGCGAGCTAAGTGCGGTGGTTGGTGTTTGGAGCATTTATCAAATAGTTTTTAGTGTCGCTACATGGTAGCAACGTTTGTGTTTTTCTAAACTTGTGATTAGGTACTTTATTAACCCTGCAAACGTGCAAAAGTTTATTTTAACTTGCAAATTTAAATAGTTTTATTTTAGCTTGTGGCTCATTTTCTTGCGTTTTTGCAAGTATTTGGTCAATTCAAGCATACTTTTCAATAATTGCTTGTATTTCTTCAATGTTCAATTTGCTTAGTTTTGCCAATTGTGCGGGCGAAAATCCTTCTTTGTGTCCATCAATAATTAGTTCTATATTTCTTTGTTCAATTCCTTGTTCAATTCCTTGTTCAATTCCTTGTTCAATTCCTTGTTCAATTCCTTGTTCAATTCCTTCCATTTTTCCTTCGTCAAAACCCATTTTTTTTATCACAGCAAGGGTCTCTCTTCTTGCCTCTTCGTTTTTTGCTTCATATAATTCTTCGGGGTCAATCATATCCATTTCAGCCAATTCCATAGCTTTTCTTATAGCGGGCTTGTTAGTATTTACTTGTGGATTTTCAGGGTTTTTAATAGATTCTTGTATCAAATCGAGCCAGTCAGAAATTTCTGGAGGGGTTTCTTCACTCTGAAAGTTAGGGTTGAGAAAAACTAATTTATGCTTGTACATTTCTCTTACCTGTCCATTAAGTGTTTGAGGATTGAGCGTAGTAAGCAGCACATCATCTAAGATAAGTTGCCCCGATATGTCAGAAATTTTGTAAGGAGCAGTTATGACTACAATTACATAAACTTCTTTGGCAAATTGATAATTTTTACTACTACTCTGTTGGTCAATGAGGTTTGAAATAAAATAATGAATGAATCTATCATAGCTATAATCATAATCTACTTTTTGAATTTCGATAATGACACGATGGTCTATACTTTCGGCGAAAATATCCATTTTAAACTTTATAGGAGAGGTTTTACGAACCAATACCTTTTCCGTTTCGATTTTATCAACATGAACCTCAAAACCCAAAATATCTTTCACAAAAGCTTCAAAAACCTCTATATTAGAAAAAACTTTCTTGAAATATACCTCATTATCTAAGTTACCGATTCTCATTTTTATTACTTTTATTTAACAAATTTACCAAACAAAACTCGAATATCAAATCAATAGGAAAACTTCCTATTTTTAATATTGGCTATTGCTCTTACATTTGCAAAACATCTTCCTATAGAGGTGAGGTTTCCCCATGATTCAACGCCGTAGCTATCAAATAATTCTTGTTTTTACGATGCTTTCGCTTGTCGGTATTGCTTTGCTGCCGCAGTTATCAATTCAGCTCAATCCGAGCAAGTCTTCGGGAAGCATTCTGGTTAGCTATGGCTTGCCTTACGCCTCGCCAGAGGTGCTTGAGCAGCAAATTACCGCCAAAATTGAAGGAACTTTGAGTACCCTTCAAGGCATCAAAAAGATAAGTTCCAACTCACAATATAATGTTGGCTACGTTACGCTCGAACTCGAAAAACACACAAATATTGACCAACTAAGATTTGAGGTTGCAATGCTTATTAGGCAGCTTTATCCCAAACTACCGAAGGAAGCAAGCTATCCTACAATTCAACTTAATTCGCCCGAAGAAAGTAATAAACAGGAGTCATTTATGGTAATGCAACTAAGTGGAAATGGGCAAGCCGAAGGACTCAGCCGCTACATAGAGGAGCAATTAAAGCCAAAATTAGCAAGTATCAAGGGCATTTATGAGGTTAATGTTTATGGTAACAATCGCCTAGAATGGGTGGTTTCTTACGAAAAAAAAATGCTTGATGCACTAAATTTTCAAGAAACCGATATTATTAATGCCATCAATAAACATTTTAAACAAGAAAGTATCGGCATCAGTAAATCTGCTAACGGTCAGTCTATAAATGTAATCTTAAAAAACCAAAGCAGTAGAGAAAACCAATGGAAAATACCTATCAAAAGTCAAGCAAATCGCATCGTTTATTTGACTGATATTGCTAAGGTTTATCAACAAGAAAGACCCATCACGCAGTTTTATCGCATCAATGGCAAAAATGCCCTCAATCTCATCATCGTTGCCGAAAAAGGAACAAATCAGATTCGTTTGAGCAAAGAAATTAGAGAGAATTTGGTCGAAATCCGAAAACTTTTGCCAAACTCATATCAATTAAATATTGAGCAAGACTCGAGCGAATATATTATCGAAAATCTTCAAAAAACAAGCATTCAGGCAGGTTTGGCTATACTTATTCTATTAGTTTTTGTTTGGCTGACTATTCGTAAATGGTGGTATCTTGGCTTGATTTCGATAAGTTTACTTGTCAATTTGGCATTATCGTTTATATTTTTTTATATTTTCAGAGTCGAAATCCATCTTTATTCATTAGCTGCCCTTACGACTTCGCTCGGCATCATCATTGATAATACAATTGTGATGATTGACCATTACCAACGCCACAGAAACCTCAAAGTTTTTATGGCTTTACTTGGGGCAACGCTCACAACAATTGCTGGGTTGGTAGTGATATTTTTCTTACCCGAAGTAAACCGTCTCGAACTCACCGATTTTTCTCTGGTGATGCTTATCACGCTTTTGGTTTCGTTGCCTGTTGCTTTGTTTTTTGTGCCGTCGGTAATGGAAAAACTAAAAAACGTGCTTATTCCTGAAAAAATAAAAGCAACAAAAACACTTCGCTTGAAAGTAAAAATAAGTCGTTATTATTCAAAATTCATTGTTTTTCTTAAAATATTTCCAAAAACGGCTTATCTATTAGCCATTTTGTCTTTCGGAACACCTATTTTTTTGCTTCCAGATAAAATTGATGAAACATATTTTGGAGCAATTTTTTATAATTCAACAACGTCAAATGAATGGTATCAAGAAAACCTACGACCTATTTTTTATAAATACTTGGGCGGGACTTTGCGGCTTTTTACGCAATATGTATATGAATCCTCTTACTATCAAAACCCAGAACGTACAGTTTTGTATGTTTATGTAGGCCTGCCAAATAATAGTACGATTGAGCAAATGAATGATATTTTTAGGCAGATGGAAAGTAAAGCAAATCAATTTCAAGAAGTTGATAAATGTATCACCAATATTTATGATGCCCAAAATGGCATGATGAGCATTTATTTTACACCCGATGCCGAAGAAAGCGGTTTTGCCTATCGCATGAAAAGCACCATGATTCAGCTTTCGACAGAAATGAGTGGCATAGATTGGGATATTTATGGCATTGGGCAAGGGTTTAGTCAAAGTGTAAATGATGCTGAAACACCAACTTTTTATGTAAAAGTGGTAGGTTATAATTATAATGAGCTGGAAAGACAAGCCAAGAGGTTGAAGGTAATATTAGAAAAACACCCAAGAATTCAAGAAGTAAATATCAATAAAAGCATGAATTGGGCAAACCGAAAAAGCCTTGAAGAATATACTCTCACGACCGATGATAAAAAGTTTGCTATCAAGCAAATAGCTAAAAATCAACTTTCAAGAAATCTTTCACAATTAAGCACACAGCCTCAGCCAGATTTATATATTTTTGTTAATAAAGAGTATTTCACGCTGAAAGTAATTCCTGCCGAAAGCAGAAAAAGAGATATTTGGCAATTAGAAAATCAACTATTAAAGCAAGATTCTACTTTTGTAAGAATGAAAGATTTTACTAAAATAACGAAAGTAAAAGTGATGCCCGAAATTATCAAAGAAAACCAACAATACCTTAGAATGGTGAGTTTTACTTATTACGGAAGTAGTGTTTTTGGAGATAAATTTTTAGAAAAAACACTTTCAGAACTCAACCCAGCAATGCCAATCGGATACAAGGCAGAAAAACAAAATTATAGTTGGTTAAGTGAAAATAAAGAAACTAAATTTTGGTTGATTGGTTTGGTAATTTTACTTATATACCTCATTTGTGCCATTATTTTTGAGTCTCTTTTGCAGCCTTTGGCACTTATCTTGATTATCCCTTTGTCATTTACAGGCGTATTCCTGACATTTTATTTGTTCGATTTTAATTTTGACCAAGGGGGCTATGCTTCTTTTATTTTATTGAGTGGTAATGTCGTTTGTGCAGCCATTTTTATTATCACAGAATATAATATTTTAAGGAAAAAGAACCTTTATGCTTCCGATATTAGTTTATACATAAAAGCATTTAACCACAAAGTTATTCCGATTTTATCAACTGTTCTCTCAACAATTGTAGGCCTTATTCCATTTTTAATTTATGGAGAAAAAGAACCATTTTGGTTTGCCTTTGGTGTAGGTACAATTGGTGGTTTATTGATGTCATTGCTTGTGATTTCTATTTATCTGCCTTTATTTCTGAAATTTCAAAAACACACAAACCTCCAGATATAATATTAAAACACCTGTAGGTTGAAGCACTTAAAAGTTATTTTTTGAATCAAACTTAGCTCGAAAAATACATTTGAGTTAATTTTCATTATGGAATGGAAGAAAAAATTTGAAGAAGTTCCCTATTTTCAACCGGAGCACGTCTTTTAGAAGATTCTTTTAAGTGATATTTTGATGCTGAGTTTGTGGGATACTATTTGTAGTGCAGAAAATGACATGGAAATGGAGAATTATAGTGACCAAAAGCAAGAGTTTCTTAGTAATTTTTTAGAATTAGCCAACGAAATACTTTCACAACACACAATTAACAGAGTTTTTCGCTTTTTTTGATAAAGCGGCATTTGCAAGCTGTTCATACAAATATTCAATCTATCTCAATTTTTTGAAGAAAATCACAGCAGTATAAATGGAAAAGTTTGTCTAGCATCTTATAAAAGGGACAAAAAGTTAGATAGTGTTTGTATTATTACCGACTGGGCTTATGATCTACAGCTATATTTGGGACTGCTATAAACTGAAACTAAGAGTAATGAAAAAAAAAGCAATTCCCACTTTAATTGAAGACCTTGTTTTAAATAATAGCGTTGTGAGAATAGATTCCATTGCCAATTGAACCCTGCCATTGTAGCAGTGCAAATTTTAAACAGAGGCGGAGATTATATACTTTCTTAAAAAAATTAGAAGGACAACTTTGAACAAGTAGCTGATTATTATGACATAAAATTATGCTCATTTAGAAATGGATAAAAGCGTAGATTTTGGAAGTGGTCGAATCGAAAAAAAGTGTTGTGTGCGTCACAATCCGCAATTATTAGAAAACGTAATTACGAATAGGAACAGCCTGATTAAAATCATTGGAAGAGCGAATATTATTGAATTGATGGTCACTACCGAAAACCTTTTGAGCAGCTTGAATAACAACTTTTTTCGCCATTCAGCTTGTACTTCTGCCAAGCATGCTACCCACTTTTTTTTCTGTGCAACCTAATTTAGCTAATGACAAACGAATTCCCATTTCCAATGATTTATATTTCAGTTCTTTGTTTTTGTAAATTGCTTCTGGGCAAAGATATTTTTTTTGTTTCACTATTTATTCAATGTTTTGGCGAGTCAAAAAGTTATAATATTACGATAACAAGTATTTTTTGAACAATATTGACAAAAATAATTTTAGAGAAAAATACCTAAATTTACCAATTTATCTGCTCAAAACACAAGATTTTCATTGAAAAAGCGATATATTACCTATTAACGCAATCTATTTGCGGTTATACTTTTCTCTTTTTTAATACTTTTTCAACTTTTTAGAAATATTTTGTAAATAATAGTTGTAAATTTGCGGATAATATAAAAAAAATTAACCCAATTACGCTCAAAATGGCTGGACTGTTTAACTTCCTCACGAGTGACATCGCGATTGACTTGGGTACGGCAAATACCCTCATAATCTACAAAGACGAAATCGTTGTAGATGAACCATCTATTATTGCATTAGACAAAATTACTGGAAAAGTGTTGGCGATAGGTCACAAAGCAATGCAAATGCACGAAAAAACCAATGAAAATATAAAGACTATCCGACCTCTCAAAGATGGTGTAATTGCCGACTTTACTGCTGCTGAATTAATGATTCGTGGTATGATTAAGATGATTGAGACAAGTCGTAGTTGGTTTTTTTCGCCTTCTCACCGTATGGTAATCTGTATTCCATCAGGTATTACTGAAGTTGAGAAACGTGCCGTTAAAGATTCAGCCGAACACGCAGGTGCGAAAGAAGTTTACATGGTACACGAACCAATTGCTGCAGCTATCGGTATCGGTATCGATATTGAGCAACCAAACGGCTCGATGATTGCTGACATCGGTGGTGGTACTACTGAGATTGCGGTTATTGCCCTTTCGGGAATTGTATGCGAGGCTTCGGTACGTATCGCAGGTGATTTGTTTACAAGAGATATTGTTGATTATATGCGTCGTGAACACAACTTGCTTATTGGCGAACGTTCGGCCGAGTTTATCAAGATTCAAGTAGGTGCGGCTTTACCAGATTTAGATAATCCACCTGCTGATATCGAAATTCGTGGTCGTGACTTAATGACTGGTATTCCGAAAGAAATCAAGATAACTTATAGCGAGATTGCTTATGCCCTTGATAAATCAATTTCTAAAATTGAAGAAGCCATTATGCGTGCATTAGAGATGTCGCCACCAGAACTTTCAGCGGACATTTACGAAAACGGCATTTATTTGACCGGTGGTGGAGCATTACTTCATGGCTTAGACAAACGTTTGGCTATTAAAACAAAACTTCCGATTCACGTAGCTGACGATCCACTTCGTGCGGTTGTGCGTGGAACAGGTGAGATTTTGAAAAATATCGAAAAATATAGAGCAGTTATAATCCAATAAATTTTTGAGTTCTGAGTACTGAATTCTGAGTTTATCAGAAAATAAGATCAAAAAGTTAGTTTGAAAGTTCAGACTAATTTTTTGAGCTTATTCTTATTGAATATTTTCTGTTTAAAACTCTAAATAAATAACTCAGAATTCTGAACCGAGCGTCGGTCGCTCAGAACTCTTATAATATGTCGCAACTCTTCCGACTTATATTTCGCATACGAAATTTTCTTTTGTTTGCTTTTCTCGAATTTGTCAGCTTTTGGTTGCTTGTAAAGAACAATCATTATTGGGATGTTTCGTTTTTTAATACTTCTAATTACTACGCAGCAAAGACCCTCGAAAGTTCAAATTATGTTAATAATTATATGAATCTTGGTAATGTAAACGACCAATTGATTGCCGAAAACGCTCAACTCAAAAAAGCAGTGTCCTCCATGGAATCGTTTAAACCAAGAAACGGAGATTATTATAATGTAGATTCGGCTTTTGCTCTACGCTTCGAGTTTAAGGTGGCTAAGGTTGTCAATAACACCGTTGGTTTATCGAAAAACTATTTGACGATTGATAAAGGTTCACTGGATGGAATCGAGCCTGGAATGGGTGTAATTTGTCCGCAGGGAGTTGTCGGAACGGTGATGCAATGCTCTGAACATTTTTCTCGTGTTTATTCGATTCTACACTCAGAGTCGAAGGTTTCATCAGAAATCAAAAACTTGACTCTTCGCACTAAAAACGATAAAGCCTTAGGTATTTCCGAATGGGGAGGGATGAATCCGAAAATAATTAACTTGAATACGATTGACCGCTTCAAGCCAATAAAACAAGGCGACTCGGTGGTTACTTCGGAGCAAAACGTAATTTACCCTTCGGGAACAATGATTGGTAGAATTCGTAAGCTAAGTGCCAAAGAAGACCAAGCATTTTTTGAGATTGAAGTAGAGTTAGCAACTGACTTCCGCAATTTATCTTATGTTTACATTGTAAATAATAAGCTGAAAAAAGAACAAGATTTATTAGAGCAATCAACCACCGAAGAAAAGAAATGAATTCTCAAACGGTCACAAAATTAGTCATTACATTCCTCATTTATTTAGTATTACAAATTGTGGTTCTCCGCAATTTTGTATTCTTCGATGTGGCGTTTTGCTTTGTTTACATTGCGTGTATTTTACTCATACCTGACGAAGTTGACCCAATCTGGGTGATCTTTATAAGTTTTCTGATAGGTCTGTTGGTTGATATTTTCTACAATACAGCAGGTGTTCACGCCTCAGCCAGTGTAATGATTGGGTATTTAAGAGCTTACATCATCAAGTTTCTATTCCCTACAAAGGGCGTTGAAAATGACATTACGATTTCGTTAAAAGAAATGGGTAGCGAGCGTTTTGTCAGATATGTAGCTATTCTTACAATAATTCACCACTCAATGTTGTTTTTTGTAGAAGCTGGTGGTTTCCAGTTTTTCTTGATTACGGTGCTAAAAATCATTTGTAGTGTTATTTTTACTACGTTTTTGATTATTACTTTACAATATGTGCGTGGAAATTAAGTTTACATGCACAATTTTTCTACACCATTTCCTTGTAAAGCATCACCAATTATTTTTTCGACACACTTTGATAGAATTCGATTTCTGTCCTACTTAAATTATAGCCTTTTACTCCGTCTGTTTGATTCGGATTTGTGAGATATTATTATGAAATTAACTAAAAACTTTCCCTTCAATAGTTTCTATTATATTGTTGTTTGTTTGCTCGCTACAAGTATTTTTGCTTGTCAGAATGTGAGCACAAAAAAGAGCGAGAAAAAAGTTGATAGTGTTGCTCTGAAAAAAGAAGAAGCCCGAATTAGAAAAGAAATAAATGCTGATAAAAAAGCGGTTTTGATAGAGCAGGTAATTCAGCAGAAATTAGCCGAAGGCTTCAACGGGAATGTTTTGATTGCCCAAAAAGGTGTAATTATTTATCAAAATTCCTTTGGGTTTGCCAACGACTCGATTAAAAACAACCTACAATCGAAGTTTCAGCTTGCTTCACTTTCTAAGACTTTCACGGCAATCGCTGTAATGAAATTGGCCGAACAAGGCAAAATCGGTCTTGATTATACAGTAAAAGATTATTACCCAAACTTCCCGTACGATGGAATCACGATTCGAAGTTTGCTTTGCCATCGCTCGGGTTTACCGTTTTATCAATATACTTTTGATAAGATGGTTCGAGAAACTAAGATTTACCCTACCAATCAACAAATTATGGAATGGTTTGCAACTGTGCAGCCGACCCCAAAAATGTTTAACCAACCTGACCATTATTTTGGCTATAATAATACCAATTTTGCCATCTTAGCCGCTTTGGTTGAAAAAGTTACAGCTAAAGATTTTGAAAAGTATATGCGTGAAAATATCTTTGGCCCAGCAGGCATGAAAGATTCGTATATTGTAACAACCAAAAACGATTCTATCAATATCAACCGCACAGTAGGCTACCAATTTGGGCGTAAATTACCAAAAGATTATTATGATGATATTTCGGGCGATAAAGGCGTTTACTCTACTTTGAGTGACCTTTTGAAATGGCATACTGCTCTAAAAAACAATACGATAATTAGCAAGGAGTCTTTCCATGAAATGATTATGCCTCGTAGCTTTGAGTTTCCAGGTTTGCGTAATTATGGCTACGGTTTCAGACTTTGGGTAAATACAAAACAACAAACTGACTACGTATATCATACAGGCTGGTGGAAAGGCTACAATACCATTATGTTTTTTGATCCTCGTGAAGATTTTGTGATAATTTTACTAAGCAATAAATATACCCGAACGGTGTATAATATCAAGCAAATCATCGAAATCATGCACGGCGGAAACTCTACAATGGAAGAGAGTATTTTGGATGAGTAGCATTACTAAATGTGGCTAATCTAATTGTCGCTGAAAACAGGTGTGCCACACTTTTTTACTTCATAAAATACCGTTTCTTAAAAGCCAAAGGGTTTTCGCCTGTTAGTTTCTTGAAAGTACGATTGAAATAAGACATACTTTCAAAGCCACAATCAAAACATGTTTCTGTTATATTTTTATCAAGCAAAAGCAAATTTTTAGCTTGATTGACTCGGTAATGATTCAGAAATTCTGTAAACGTCACTCTTGTCATTTTCTTGAAATACCTACAAAAAGCTGCTTCGCTCAAATTACTCATATTAGCTACCTCCTGTAAATCAATTTTACGCGGATAATTTTCATTAATAAACTGATACAATCGCTTGATACGTTGTTGGTCTTTTTTATTATATTGATTTTCAATGGGTTGCTCATGTAGCAACTCATAATCTTGAGTAGTCGCTAAAAGCTGAAAAATACTTAAAATCTCCAAAAACTGTCCAAAATAATTTAGTCCATCGAGCAGTTTCATTCGTTCGCCAATTATCCTTTTTATTTTTTCTCCGAAAGCAATTCCATATTGCGAGCGTTGAAAAAGTCGCTGAATAGTAGCTAATTCGGGTGTTTCTAGCATAGCATTTTGCAGGAAATCTTGCCGTACTTGCAGCACAACTTTTTCGTAATCGGTCTTTACCATATAATCAAAGTTGAGGTGCGGAATATTTGAACCAATCAAAACCAAATCGCTGCCCTCGAATCGAGAAATATGCTCGCCAACGTGCCGAGTTCCGTCAGTTCCTTCAATAAAGACCAATTCAAATTCTGGGTGAAAATGCCAATAAAATATCTGACTCAATCGTGGCCTAAAAACCCGAAACGAACTTTCAGAATCAATCGTAAATTCTTCTAAAATAATTTTCATTTTTGCCGTATTTCAAAAACAAGTTCGGTGACTTATTTCATCAAATTTGCACATTTTTCATAAATCATTCACAAATTTATCTATATAAAATCAATATTGTTCAAAAAAACGCAATTATAGGTTAAGCCTTATATGATTTTAGCCACTATATTTGTATTATTATTTCAATTTTAAATATCATTAAAATAACATAAGCTATGCAAATGACAAGAACGCCTGCCGTACCGACAATGGCAATACCAACCATGATGCCAAATAAAAATCATGCTGATAAACCTGGCAATCCTTCGACCGCTACGAGTAGCCAAGTTAAATTACGTGCAAGCCTTGCAGAAGGTGGCCAACTTAAAGTTTTGAGCGAAGCCGATTGGAAGTTCTGGATAGAAAATGGTTATGTAATTATCAAAAATGCTGTACCAAGAGAACAAGTCCTTCAAACTGCTGATTTTATTTGGGAATTTGAAGAAAAATCGTCCAACGACCCAAATACTTGGTACACAGCCCCGCGTGCGGAGATGCAGATGAAGGAACTAACCGGCACAGGCATGGTGGAAGTTTATAATAACCAACACCTTTGGAATAACCGTCAAATGCAACGAGTTTATGATGCTTTTACTGATATTTGGGGAACCGAAAAACTTTGGGTAACGATTGACCGTGCAAACCTTAATTTTCCGCTTCGACTTGGGTTTGAATATAAAGGTTTTATCCACTGGGACTATGACCCCGAAACAAAACCACAAAACGTACAAGGCGTGTTGGCTTTAGCCGACCAAACCGACGAAAATATGGGTGGTTTTCAGTGTATTCCAGAGTTGTTTCGCACTTTTGATACTTGGAAACTGACTCAGCCTGAAGACAGAAATCGTTTCAAACCCGATATAACAGGTTTTGAGGAACATCTCGTAAAAGTTAAACTCGAAGCAGGTGATTTATTGATTTTTAATAGTAGCCAACCGCACGGAATTCGCCCAAATAATTCAAAAGATAAGGTCAGAATAGCTCAATATATTTCGATGATGCCAGCCGAAGAAGACAACGACGACTTGCGAGATTGGCGAGTAAATTCTTGGAAAAATAGAATCGCTCCCGAAGGCTACGCTTTTCCTGGAGACCCTCGTGATTGGGAAAAAACCAAATACGATACAGCAGAGTTGAATGATTTAGGTAAAAAACTTTTAGGTTTAGAAAAATGGTGATTTGAGATAGAATTGAAAAACTATGTTGCCAATAATGAGGTGATTTAAAATTATGCAGGGGGTGAATGGATTATAACGTTTTATGTTTCGTTAGTAAGCAAAACTCCCAAGGAGTGATATTAGTATGCGGTATAATGTCACTCCTTCAGAGTTTTAATTTAGTCAGTTATTTACCTTTTTCTCTATTACAATATCATCCTTTCAGGATTCTTAGTCCATTATTGAAATATAACAACACAAACATTTCCTTTAAAATTATCATATTTTTTTGGCAAAACCAAACCCTTTATGTCAAACCAACTCTATACCATTCTCAACAACGGACAACAAATGCCTCTGCTCGGCTTGGGCGTTTATGATATGTATAACCGTGAAGCCGAGCAAGCTGTATTGTGGGCTTTAGAAACTGGATATCGGCTCATTGATACTGCCGAAATGTATAAAAACGAAACCGAAATTGGCAACGCTGTACGTGAAAGTGGCATTGACCGAACAGAAATTTTTGTAACAACTAAAGTCAACAACGGCGACCAAGGTTTTGACAAAACACTACGAGCCTTTGATGAAAGTCTAAAAAAACTCAACATCGACTACATCGACCTTTATTTGGTTCATTGGCCAATCAAAGCAACCCGAAAAGATACTTGGCTAGCTCTCGAAAAACTCTATACCGAAGGACAAGTAAAAGCCATTGGTGTGGCAAATTACCTCGTTCCATTTCTTAACGAACTTCAATCTTACTCCAGCACTGTTCCTGCAGTCAATCAAGTTGAGTTTAGTCCGTATTTGTATTTAAAAGATTTAGCGGAAGTTTGTAAACAAAAGAAAATCCAACTTCAAGCCTATACCCCACTCGCTCGTGGTATGCGTATGAACGACCCTAAAATTCAAAGTATTGCTCAAAAATATGAAAAAACTACCGCCCAAATTATTTTGCGTTGGGCTTTGCAGCACGGCGTTTCGAGTATCCCAAAATCGGCCAATTTGCAGCGAATTAAGGAGAATTTCGATATTTTTGACTTTGAAATCAATCAAATTGACATGACTTTTATTGATACTTTCAACGAAAATCTAAGAATAGTAGAAGATCCAATGGATTTATTTTGAAAATAATTTACCTTTTCTGCAACGCTTATCTCATCTTGTGCATCTTATGTTAAATTATGAAATTTTAACATACACAATTTATGAAAAAGCTACTCTCACTATTTATTTTAGGTTTATCCATTTCAAGTGTTTCTTTGGCTCAAGATAAAGAAACGCCTTTCTTAGTAAAAACCTATAAATCATCAGAAATCAAAAACCTTATTGTACGAACATCGGGCGGAGGAATTTCGGTAACGGGTGGTGAAGGAGACGAAGCTCGTGTAGAGGTTTATGTAAGAGGAAACAATGGCGGAAGCAATCTAAGTAAAGACGAAATTGAAGACCGATTGAAAGAATATGAATTAAGCGTAAAAAAAGAAGGTGAAACCATTTCTTGCATAGCCAAACGCAAAAGCGAAAGTGCCTGGAAAAATGGCCTAAGTATCTCTTTCAAAATCTTTACGCCCGATAAAATCTCCACTGATTTACTAACCAGCGGTGGTGGAATCTCTCTCAAAAATCTTACAGGAAATTTAGGTTTCACAACCAGCGGTGGTGGCTTGAAACTCCAAAACTTAGGCGGAAACATAAAAGGACGTACTTCGGGCGGAGGAATCAGTATCAGCGGTTGTCGTGATAATATTGACGTCGCAACTAGTGGTGGCGGAATTGATGCTGACGGCTGTAAAGGCAACATTAAACTCACTACTTCGGGTGGCGGTTTAATACTCAAAAAACTTGATGGCACCATCAAAGCAACCACTAGTGGAGGTGGAATTAGAGCCGAAGAAATTAGTGGCGATTTCCTGACTTCAACTTCGGGTGGTTCAATCAAATTAGAGGATATTACTGCAAGCGTAAAAGCCTCAACTTCGGGTGGTGGCATTGACGCTGATATTAAGTCGCTTGGCAAATATCTTACTCTTTCGACCAGTGCGGGAAGCATTCATGTAAGAATGCCAATGGATAAAGGCATGGATTTAGACCTTGGCGGACAAAGAGTAAAAGTACCAAATTTATACAAATTTAACGGAACTGTTGAAAAAGACCGTGTGAAAGGCTCGCTTAACGGTGGCGGAAATGCCGTTAGAATGGATGCAAATTCCGGCAGTGTTTATATCAACGAATAAATTTCATTTCAGCACATTTGACAACTTTTAGCAGTGCTACGACTCGCAAAGTTGTCAGATGTTCTAACCAATCTATAATTATGAGAAAACTATTCATTTTACTGATTTTTGCACTCGTAGGCACAACGGTTTTAGCCCAAAAAGAAGTTTCGGCAAAAACTATTTTTGAAGTAATCGACAAGGGACAATCCGTTGATTATCAAGATGCCACAGTCGTTGGGAACTTGGATTTAACCGACCTTTCAAACAAAAAACGCATTAAAAAAAAAGGCAATTACGAAGAATACAAAAGCAATGTAACAGTGCCGATTTCTTTTAAAAACTGTACATTCAAAGGTGATGTGATTGCGTACAAAAACTTAGAGGAAGAGAAAAGTCATAAAATTGGGAATGGTATTATAGAATGGAGTAAAGGCGATGGCACAACCTACACAACAGACTTTGAAAAAGCGGTGGTTTTTGAAAACTGTTCTTTCGCAGGAAAAACTGAGTTTAAATATTCTCATTTTACCGAAAAAGCATCGTTTGGTGGAGCGAAGTTTACCCAAAGTGCTAATTTCAAATATGCAGATTTTAAACAAGAAGTGATTTTTGCTAAGTCAGATTTTGACGAATACGCCAATTTCAAATACACTTCATTCAAGCAAGACGCTGACTTCTTTGATGTACGATTCAAAAATTATGCTGACTTTAAGTACGCCAATTTCGGCGAACGTGTAACTTTTAAAAGTACGGCTTTCAACAATCAAGCAGATTTCAAATATACCGAATTCAGTAATGATGCCAATTTCGATAACACTAAATTCAAGGCTGGTATTGATATGAAATATTCAAATGGCAAGAAGTATATGAATAAATAAACTTCGTGGGAACATCCAAATTGGACGTTCCTACAAAATTCATCGCAATCATAACAAATTGGCGGTTAAAGAAATTTCAGCATTTAATAAGCGTGAAATCGGACATTTTGCTTTAGCAGCCAAAGCTATTTCTTGAAATTTTTCTTCGCTAATTTCTGGAATTGTAGCAGTCAACTCTAAATTGATATTTGTAATTGTACCATCTTCAAATACCACATTTGCATTAGTATCGATATTTTCAGCAGTAAAACCAGCTTCGTTTAATAAAAAACTAAACTGCATCGAAAAACAACCTGCGTGAGCCGCTCCGATAAGTTCTTCGGGATTTGTACCTACTCCGTCGGCAAAACGAGTTTTAAATGAAAATTGAGTTTTATCGAGCGTTGTACTTTGCGTAGAAACGGTTCCTACTCCCTCCTTTCCAGTACCTTTCCAATTTGCAGATGCTTTTCTTGTAAATTTCATTGTCTTTATTGTTTTAAAATTTAATTTTTAATTTGATGATAAAAAGGTCAGCATTAACCGTTATAAAAACGTTAAACCTAGTTAAAATTGTTCGGAAATAATTATTTATTTTCGGAAAGTCTTTTTCTACTTCTTCTCAACGACGGACCTTGAATTCCGAGATACGAAGAAATATGATACAACGGAATGGTATTTATAATGTCTGGGTATAATTTAATCAAAGCTAAGTATCGCTGCTCGGCCGATTAAAAAAACCAAACTTTCGGTGCAATTAAGAGCAAAGTTGGATACTTGTTCGGCAATTAATCTGCCAAATCGCTCCCACTCATGCGATCGTCGATAAAGCGACATCAGATTATTGAAGTGAATTAACCTTATAAAGATATTATGTCTCGATGACAACTCTGTTAGTACATTTTGAAAAATTGAATTTATTTTTTGTGGACAGTTTTAAGGAATGAGATAGGAGAAGCGGGATTCGAGACAGTTCATCGAAGCGATAAAAGCTTAATTATCAACAAATTAATTTATACATTTTTGTCGCTTCTTTCCGTCTCAGTACTAACTATGCACTCCATATTTTAAAATTCTACATAAAAATTTTATCAATAAACAACTACTCCAATATAATTGAGAATATATGGTTAATAAATTGCATTTTTAAGGAATAAATCCTCTCACACGTCTATCTTTTTGGAGTTTAAGTCTCCAAAATATACATAGATAAGTTTTAATCGTTAATTTCACTTCCTTAAATTATTATTCATCAATTTTACTAACTAACACTTACAATGAATAAAAAAATTACCTTTTTATTGATAGGTTTTACCATGTGTTTTGGGGCTTTTGCACAAGATGCCGTAAACTATCAACTTCCGCCCAAAGAAATAGCCGACTTACTTTTGGCAAAACCTACGCCCGATGTAAGCATCGACAGTCAAGGCGAATGGATGCTTCAAAGTGAACGTAATTCTTACCCAACCGTTGAGGAATTAGGTCAACCCGAAATCAGAATTGCAGGTTTGAGATTAAACCCAAATAATTTCTCGCCAAGCCGACAAACCTTCATCAATAATTTTTCGTTGAAAAACATCAAAACTGGTAAAGAGTTTAAAATCAGTGGTTTACCAGCAAATATGTTGGCAGGAAATGTAAGATGGAGTCCGAGCGAAAAGAAGATTGCTTTTACAAATACTACTAGTAGCAGAGTTGATATATATATTGTTGAGATAGCGACAAAAGTAGCAAGCAAAGTAAATAAAAAGGCTTTAAACGTGGTTTTAGGTGCTGATTTAACTTGGTTCGATGATAATGCCATTGTTTATAAAACAGCAGTTAGCTTGCCAAGTGCTGCTCCTGCAAAGCCAATAACACCCAAAGGCCCAACCATACAGCAAAACATCGGAAAAGCTGCTCCTGGCCGTACATACCAAGATTTAATAAAAACTCCTTATGATGAACAACTTTTTGAATTTATGGCAACAGCTCAGATGGTCATTAATCGTGGAGGAGTAGAAACGCCATTGGGCAAACCAGCCATTTACGAATCTTATACTTTATCGCCCGATAAAAAATACTATTTATTGGAAGTTTTAAAGAAACCGTTTTCTTATTTAGTTACATCAAGCGGCTTTCCTACATCGGTTTTGGTTGTTGATGTTACTGGAAAATTGGTAAAAGAAATGGCAGATTTGCCAAGTGCCGAAACACGACCTTCTGGCAATGATAATGTGCAGAATATTCCGAGAGGTTTTGAATGGAGAGCCGATGAGGCAGCAACCTTGGTTTGGGCAATGCCGCTTGATAGTGGTTTGATAAAAAAGAACATGGAATTCCATGATGTGGTTTATGCACAAACGGCACCTTTTAAAACCGAAAAACAAGAGTTATTCAAAACAAATACGCGTTTCCGTGGAATAACTTGGGGAAATGAAAATTTTGCGTGGGTTTCGGAAGCACTTACAGGTAAACAAAGCCTTAAAGTAAGTAGATACAATAGTAGCACAAAAACGATTTCTACACTTTTTGAAAGAAATATTACGGATGCTTACGGCAATCCGGGTACGCCTTTGATGGAGAAAAATAGCTTTGGTCAACAAGTGATTTTGGTAGAAGGAAATAAAATTTTCTTAAATAACACAGTTGGTTCTTCGACAAAAGGTGATTTGCCATTTTTGAGTTTATTTGATATTGACACTAAGAAAACCGAACAACTTTGGCGATGCAGTGAAGGTACTTTTGAGTTTGTGGTTGATGTTCTAGATTCAAAAAATCTAAAGTTCATTACTCGTAAAGAATCAAAAACCGAGGTACCTAATTTTTATATCAAAAATCTGAAATTACGCATTGCTGATATGCCAATCACAGTATTTACGAATCCGTATCCTGGATTGGTTGGTGTGAGTAAACAAAAAGTGAAATACACTCGCAAAGATGGTATTGAGTTAACGGGAGATTTGTACTTGCCAAAAGGCTATAATAAAGAAAAGGATGGAGCTTTGCCAGTTTATTTGTGGGCGTATCCAAGAGAATTTAATAATGCGGCCGATGCTGCACAAGTGCGTGGCAGCGAGAATAAGTTTATTACGATTTCTTGGGGAAGTCCAATTTACTACGTAACACAAGGTTTTGCGGTGCTTGATAATGCCGAAATGCCAATTGTGAGTAAGGGTGGAGACACAAAACCGAATGATAGTTTTATTGAACAACTTACCCTAAATGCCGAAGCAGCAATTAATCATTTGGCAGAAATTGGCGTTGGCGATAGGAATAGAGTTGCCGCTGGCGGACACAGCTACGGTGCTTTTATGACTGCCCATTTATTGAGCCATACTAAACTTTTCAAGGCAGGAATTGCGAGAAGCGGTGCTTATAATAGAACATTGACGCCATTTGGTTTTCAAGCAGAAGACAGAACTTATTGGGAAGCTCCAGATTTGTACTATAAAATGAGTCCGTTTAGTTATGCCGATAAAATCAAAACGCCACTTTTACTAATTCACGGCGATACTGATGATAATCCTGGTACTTTCCCTATCAATAGTGAGCGTATGTTTGCGGCAATCAAAGGACACGGTGGAACTGTACGTTTTGTGTTTTTACCTTATGAAGCACACGGCTACCGAGGTAAAGAAAATTTGCTACACATGCTTTGGGAACAAAACGAATGGTTGAAAAAATATGTAAAAGAGGCTAAGTAGTCGATTTTTTAAGTAAAACGCCCAGTTATTGAGAAATAGCTGGGCGTTTTTGATTTTACTTCTGCAATATTTTACGAGTTGGTCGAATCAACGTTGTTTTTTTACTTCGTTGAGCCATTTTATGTAGATTAATTGCAACATCAATATTATCCAAATCCATTGGTGTTAAGCCTCGACTATCTACAATTAAATCAATTTCGAGAGCCTCTTTGATGAGTCCCATGATTTTATTTATTAAAATATTGATTGACTAATTTTGTAGCTTATTAAAAAGCACTTCCGCCCCTAATGTTTTAGCATAGTGTTCTCGTAGTGCTGATTTTGCAACGAATGAAACATATCCTCCAAAATCCATTTCAAAAGCTACTTTACAGGCATAAGCAAACAAATTTCCTGCAACACCTACATATATTTTATTTTCCCCTCTATTAAATTTAGCATTTTCGACCAAATGTAGGAAAATATGCCCTTGTCGCACTTCTAAGCTCATTATACCTTGAATGATTTTTGAATTGTCTTTGATTGTAAGTTTGTAAACTTGTTTCGATTTATGATTTATTTCTTTTTTCCAATCAAACAGCCAATCAGCTTTTTTTATTTCAGTGTCTTTTACAACACTTACTTCTGTATCAAATTTATCACCTGAAAACGCATTTTCTATTGAATTGGTGAGTTTATCTATTTTTTCAGAGATATAATTCATGTTACAATTTAGCAAAACTTCTTTTTCATTCAAAAACTTTTTTGTCCAAGGTTACAAATGCTGTGATATAAACTTCTATTTCTTGGGTGGAACTGTTCCCATTTTAATTAAAACTGCATCGGTAAGGTCATCTTTACCATTATCGGCCGAATAAATCATTACGGTATTTGATTCGTTGTTTCCTGCATCGGCATTTCTTCTGAATACAATTTTATAGCCTTTTTCGGTAGCTACTGTCTTGATTGTAGCGTTTATTTTTTCACGAATTGCCAAAAATTTCTCTTGAATCATTTTTTGAAGTTCGGCTTCTGAATTTGTTTGAAACTCATCGGCATCTTTTTTGATATTCTGCACTCGCTTCAATTTTGTATTCAAAGAATCTGTTGTCAGGCCAGTAATATCTTTCATCATTGCTTGATATTCAGCAAATTCTTCTTGATATTTTTTAGCTTTCTGTTCCAGTTTGGTTTCAAAACCCACTTTTTTAGAAGCGATTTCGGCTTGAAGATTCGTCATTTCTTTTACATTCTGAAGAATATAATCTTCATAAACATAAGCGAGTTTTAAACCTTGTGTGGTTGGTTTGGCTATTTTTGATGCTTGTGAAAAACCTAATTGACTGATTAATAGTATTATTGCGATAAAAAATGATTTTTTCATTTGTTTAGTTTTGGTGATTTTTTAATCAAAATTACAGAATATTTTTTACCGAAAACAAAAAAGACGAGTAAAAACCCGTCTTTTTATCGAACTGCTGTCAATGGACTATCGTCCGTTGACTCTAGACTTCTTATATTCTTGACAAGATTTGCTCGCCCATCGCATCTGTCCCCAAAATCATGTCTTTTGGAGTGTTTGCATCAGCAATATCACCCGTACGGAAACCTGCTTTTAAAGTTGCATCTACGGCTGAGATAATAGCCTCCGATTCAGCTTTTAAACCAAATGAAATATCCAACATCAA
Organism: Emticicia agri; assembly: GCA_945860265.1. Lineage (GTDB taxonomy): Bacteria > Bacteroidota > Bacteroidia > Cytophagales > Spirosomataceae > Emticicia > Emticicia agri_A. The sequence goes on from CAMAQF010000054.1 coordinate 24,232, forward strand.
AGCTGCCGATAAAATCGAAGCCAATGGATTTGCAACTCCCTTTCCTGTGATATCATGTGCCGAACCGTGAATTGGCTCATAAACGCCTGTGCTATCACCGATTGAAGCCGATGCTAACATTCCCATAGAACCTGCAATTTGTGAAGCTTCGTCGGTCAATATATCTCCGAAAAGATTTCCTGTTACAACTACGTCAAATTTACGTGGGTCTTTGATGAGGAGCATTGCTGCTGCATCAACAAATTGGTGCGAAAGTTCAACTTCTGAGTAGTCTTTGGCTACTTCAAGTACCACTTCGCGCCATAAACGGCTACTTTCGAGAACGTTTGCTTTATCAACCGACATTAATTTTTTGCCACGAGTCATAGCTGCATCGAATGCCTTGCGGGCGATACGCTCAACTTCGTATTTTGAATAAATCATTGTATCGTATGCAGTGTTTCCTTCATCGATACGCTCCCGTTTTCCAAAATAAACATCACCTGTTAATTCACGGAAGAAAAGAATATCAGCACCTTTCAAAAGCTCTGGTTTGATGCTTGATGCATCTAAAAGTTCATCAAAAAGTTTGATTGGGCGAAGATTTGCATAGAGTCCTAATTCTTTACGCATTCTCAACAAACCTTGCTCTGGACGAACTTTTGCCGAAGGGTCGTTGTCGTATTTTGGATGACCAACTGCACCGAATAAAACGGCATCTGAGGCTTTCATTTTTACGAGTGTTTCTTCTGGCAGTGGGTCGCCAGTTGCTACGATGGCAGCGTGACCAATTAATGCTTCGTCATAAGTAAATTCATGACCAAATTTTGCAGCGATTTTCTCTACTACTTTTTTACCAACGGCAGTTACTTCCTGCCCAATTCCGTCACCTGGGACGATTAAGATATGTTTTTTCATGTTTTTATTTTTTTACCACGGAGTTACACTGAGTTTAAAACACAGAGTTTCACGGGATCTATAATACGAATCTTTTTATACCATTTTTGAGACTTGTAACATTAAAATTCATCAAGTAACCTATTTTAAATTTTCCAAGCCTCATATAAGTCAGTACTTGTGCAGAATGAACATCATTCACAGCCTCAACTGACTTTAACTCTAAAACAATTTTATTTTCGACCAATAAGTCAATTCTATAACCACAATCAAGTTTTACATCTTCAAAAACTAATGGCATTACTTTTTCTTTTTCAACAAATAAACCAGTTTTTTGAAGTCTATAAAATAGACATTCTTTGTAAGCACTTTCGAGTAAACCAGCTCCCAAAGCAGTATGAACAGAATATGCTTCTTTTAAGATTAAACCCGTTAAATCATTATTCTCAGTGTAACTCAGTGCCATAACTTAGTGTAACTCCGTGGTTAAAGTTTTATAGAAGATTTAACATTTTTGTAGTGGCTTTTATTGCAGAAACTGTTTGGTCACAATCCAGCCCCCGAGTTTTTACGCCTTTACAATTAATTTCCCAACTAATAATCGTTTCACACAGAGCGTCTGTTTTTCCTCCAGGCGGAATCCTCACTGCATAATCTGTTAGTGTTGGAAGAGCAATGTTCTTTTTCAGATAAATTTTCTTCAAAGCATTCATAAAAGCATCGTATTGACCATCACCTTGAGCATTTTCTTCAAAAACTTCCTCATCAATTTTTACCATTAAAGTAACTGATGGACGAAGGTTTTTTGAGTGGGTCATTACATAATTAATCACCTGCACACGCTCTACAATTGCCTCACTATCAAGTATATCGGCAATAATATATGGCAAATCTTCTTTCGTAATGACTTCCTTTTTGTCGCCAAGTTCGATGATTCTTTGTGTTACTTTCTTGATTTCCTCTTGCGTAAGCGTGATACCCATTTCTTGCAGGTTCTTCTCAATATTGGCTTTTCCAGAAGTTTTTCCGAGAGCGTATTTTCGAGTTCTGCCGAAACGTTCGGGCATCAAATCATTGAAATAGAGATTATTTTTGTTATCTCCATCAGCATGAATGCCTGCTGTTTGTGTGAAAACATTTTCACCGATAACAGGTTTATTGACAGGAATACCAAAGCCAGAAAATGACTCAACAATCTTACTAACCGTATAAAGCGATTGTTCTACAACCGAGGTTGTTACGTCTGGCATGAAATCATTGATAACAGCAATTGTACTAGAAAGTGGAGCATTTCCGGTGCGTTCTCCCATGCCATTAACCGTCAAATGCAAGCCTTGCACCCCCGCACGAATAGCTTCCATGACATTGGCTACGCTTAAATCGTAGTCGTTGTGTGCATGAAAATCAAAGTGCTGATTTGGGTATCGCTTCACAATCGAATGCAGAAAACTGTAGGTTTCCTGTGGAGTAAGCACACCCAATGTATCGGGCAATAAAACTCGTTCGATGGGCTGCGTTTCAAGAAAATCAAGAAAATGAAATACATAATCCTGCGAATTTCGCATTCCGTTGCTCCAATCTTCGAGATAAACGTTGGTTTTTATACCTTTCGACTGAGCCAAAGCAATTACACTCGAGATTTCGCTAAAATGTTGTTCTGGCGTTTTCTTCAACTGGTGCTTTAGATGATTCATCGAGCCTTTTGTCAATAAATTCATCACTTTTGCACCGGCTTCAAGCATCCATTTTATGGAAGATTCACCATCAACAAATGTCAAAACCTCTATTTTATCAAGCAAATCATGTTCTTTTGCCCAGTTAGTTATTTTTTGAACAGCCAGCAACTCTCCATCAGAAACCCTTGCTGAAGCAACTTCGATTCTATCGACTTTTACTTCGGTGAGCAACATCTGGGCAATTGCCAATTTCTCGGTAGCTGAAAAAGATACTCCGTTGGTTTGTTCACCATCACGGAGCGTTGTATCCATTATTTCAATGTGTCGCATATTATGCTTTAAGCTTTAGGCTATAAGCAATAGGCATTTGACTGAAAGCATCGTTTTAAAATGCATAAAGCATATAGCCTATAGCTTAAAGCTTTTTTAGTATAAACTCTTATCAGCGAAATCCGCAATCTCGGCTTTCATTGACTGGAGATAATCAATATCGTCGTAGCCATTAATCATGTTGTTCTTTTTGTAGCCGTTGATTGCAAAACTTTCCGATTCGCCAGTTGCCAAAATAGTGATAGTTTGAGCAGGAAGATTGACTTCAAGTTCAGCTTTTGGGTCTGCTTCAATAGCCGTAAAAATTTTGTGTAAAAAATCTTCACTTACTTGTACTGGCAAAATGCCAATATTTAAAGCGTTTCCTTTGAAAATATCGGCAAAGAAACTCGAAACTACGCAACGGAAACCGTAGTCATAAATCGCCCAAGCAGCGTGTTCACGAGAAGAACCGCTACCGAAGTTTCTACCTCCAACTAATATTTCGCCTGAGTAGATAGGATTATTTAAAACGAAGTCTGCTTTCGGAGAATCATCGTTATTATAACGCCAGTCTCTGAATAAGTTTTTGTCGAAATCTACTCTGCTTGTTGCTTTCAAGAAGCGAGCAGGAATGATTTGGTCAGTATCCACATTTTCGATTGGCATCGGAACTGCGGTGCTTTTGAGTACTGTAAATTTATCGTAAGCCATTTTTTTAGAATATTTTTTACCACGGAGGCACGGAAGACACGGAGTTTCACGGAGCAATTCTTAGTGAAACTTAGTGCGGGCGGTAAACCGCTTTTAAGTGTCCTTAGTGGTGAATTTTAAAATAGATTATAAAAATTCTCTTGGGTCAGTAACTTTCCCTGTAACCGCTGCTGCTGCTGCTACCAATGGAGATGCCAAAAGTGTTCTTGCACCCGGTCCTTGACGACCTTCAAAGTTTCGGTTTGATGTTGAAACTGCATATTTTCCAGCAGGAATTTTATCATCATTCATTGCCAAACATGCCGAACAACCTGGTTGACGCAAAGCAAAACCTGCTTCGGTCAAAATATCTAAAATGCCTTCTTCCTTGATTTGAGATTCTACGATATGAGAACCTGGTACTAACCAAGCCGTTACATTATCGGCTTTTTTACGTCCTTTAACAATTGATGCAAAGGCACGGAAATCTTCGATACGGCCGTTTGTACAACTTCCCAAGAAAACATAATCAATTGGTTTACCGATGATTTGCTCATTTTCGGCAAAGCCCATGTAATTCAATGATTTTGCATAAGAAGCAGCACCATCAAGTACATTTGCCGCTTGAGGAATATTTTGAGAAATACCTGTTCCAAGACCTGGATTTGTACCATAAGTAATTTGTGGTTCGATTTCGGCCGCATCATAGCTATATTCAATATCGAAAACTGTTCCTTCATCGGTTTTGAGGGTTTTCCAGTAAGCCAAAGCTCTTTCCCAAGCCTCGCCTTTTGGTGTTTGCTCTCTACCTTTTAAGTAAGCAAAAGTAGTTTCGTCAGGAGCAATCATGCCACCTCTCGCACCCATTTCAATTGACATATTACAAACCGTCATACGCCCCTCCATGCTCATGTTTTCAAAAACATCACCAGCATATTCACAGAAATAGCCCGTAGCACCTGCTGCCGAAAGTTTTGAAATAATGAAAAGAGTAACGTCTTTTGGAGTAACAGCCTTGCCCAATTTACCATTGATTGTTACACGCATTTTCTTTGGTTTTGGCTGCATGATACATTGCGAAGAAAGTACCATTTCCACCTCAGAAGTACCAATTCCGAAGGCAATTGCACCAAAAGCCCCGTGCGTAGAAGTATGCGAATCGCCACAAACTATGGTCATTCCTGGGAGAGAAATACCGTTTTCTGGTCCAACTACGTGAACAATACCATTTTTTGCGTGACCTAATCCCCAGTGAGAAATGCCGTATTTAGCCGAGTTTGTTTCCAAAGCTTTCAACTGATTGGCTGAAAGTGGGTCTTGAACTGGTAAATGTTGATTAATTGTTGGTGTATTATGATCGGCAGTTGCAAAAGTACGATTAGGGAAAAGTACGCCTAAATCACGACTTTCGAGACCCAAAAAGGCTACTGGACTCGTTACTTCGTGAATGAAGTGGCGGTCAATAAGAAAAACATCGGGGCCATCTTCGATTTTACGAACGACGTGGGCATCCCATACTTTGTCGAATAATGATGTTAATGCTGACATATAATTAATTGTTTTAATGCGTTTTTTGTTCGTTACGTACCGTAGTTACAAGGCAATGCATTGTATCTACATTGGATTATCGGTTTCCTTTCCGATAAATTTATCATCTTCCCAATTCAAGGGATTATTGATAATATATTGGCTAATGGTGTTAAATGCTTCATCATCACGAATAATATTATCCCAAAAACGAGTTTGCCATTCAAAATTCAATGTCGGAAATGCGGCATGAATGTGTTTGGTGCAAATTGATTTGTATGACCGAATAATGGTTGAAATCGACCCAGTTTTTGGTGATATTTTTTGATAAAATTCGTTTTTGTTCTCGGTAGAGACGTTGCAATGCAACGTCTCTACGGGGTCGATGAGTTCTTATGTCTATAGTTTCGCCATTTTCATCAAAACCATTTTTATTCAAAATCAAAATACCATGAATATGATTAGGCATTACCACAAATTCACCCAATTCTACAAATGGAAAGTGTTTTGGAATTTCGTGCCAAAAACCTTGTGTAATTGCCCCTAAAGTCGATAATTTCATGTTGCCCTTTTCACATTCTCCAAAA
>CAMAQF010000055.1 GCA_945860265.1 Emticicia agri
ATATCTGTCGATAATCATTGATAGTTTTTTTGCAATTTAGTCAATCATTTACTCATTCAAACCTAAATATAAATTGAGTTTAAAGAATAAAAAGATACTGTTAGGTGTTTCGGGCAGTATTGCAGCTTACAAATCCGCTTTATTGGTCAGATTGTTAGTAAAAGTAGGGGCAGAGGTGAAAGTAATTATGACCGAATCAGCAAAAGATTTTATCACCCCGTTGACGCTTTCTACACTTTCAAAATATCCTGTTTTGTCCAGTTTCACAAAAGGTGATTTGGGAGAATGGAACAACCACGTAGAACTTGGTCTTTGGGCTGATGTTATGATTTTTGCCCCTGTATCGGCCAATACACTTGCTAAATGTGCCAATGGAATTTGCGATAATCTAATGGTAGCCACTTATTTATCAGCGAAATGCTCAGTGTTTTTTGCACCAGCCATGGACTTGGATATGTATAAGCATCCAAGTATGATTGAAAATATACGAAAGCTAAATTCCTATGGAAATTATATTATCAATGCCGAATATGGTGAATTGGCGAGCGGTTTGGTTGGTGAAGGACGTTTAGCAGAACCCGAGCAAATTGTGCATGAATTGGCTCGGCATTTTTCAAAAATAGCTGTTTTTGAAGGAAAAAAAGTATTAATTACTGCTGGGCCTACTCAAGAGCCAATCGACCCCGTAAGATTTATTAGTAATCATTCGTCAGGAAAAATGGGTTTTGCTATTGCTGAAGCTTTTGAGATGGCTGGGGCAGAAGTTACACTAGTGAGCGGTCCTGTTTCGATTGCACCGCCCAAAGGTGTGAAAGTTGAAAAAGTACAGTCTGCAAAACAAATGTTTGAAGCTACTGCCAAATATTTTGCAGAAAGCGATATCGTGGTGCTTTCGGCAGCGGTTGCTGATTTTACACCGCTGAGCGTTGCTGATAAGAAAATCAAGAAAAAAGAAGATGTTTCGGGCGGTGGTCCGCTCAACATCGAACTCACTAAAACAACTGACATTGCGGCCACTTTTGGGCAACAGAAAAATAGTGGACAGATAATTGTAGGTTTTGCTCTCGAAACCGATAATGAATTAGAAAATGCGAAAGAAAAACTTGAACGTAAAAATTTTGACTTTATAGTTTTAAATTCTTTACAAGATAGTGGAGCTGGCTTTCGTTATGATACAAATAAAATTAAAATCATCGACCGAGAAGGAAAGATTTATGATTTTGACCTCAAAACAAAAAAAGAAGTAGCTCAAGATATTTTGGCAACTATAAAGCATAAATTTTAGAAAACTTTAATGAAATCTCGGCATGGATTCAAAAACTTGCCTACGTATGAAATCTATATGAAAAAACTTGTATTATTAATATTAACGGCTTATTCATTTGTAGTTAATGCTCAAGAACTTAACTGTAACGTAACGATTGTTTCTGACCAGTTGCAGTCTCAACAAGCCGCAGAAAAACAGATTTTTGTTGATATGAAAACTGCAATCAGCGATTTTATGAACGGAAAACGCTGGACGAACGATATTTACAACCAAGAAGAACGCATCAAATGTAATTTGATTATTACGCTTACGAAATCTCTGCAGCAAAATGTCTTTCAAGGCAATGCTCAATTGCAGATAATCAGACCAGTGTATAATGCTACCTATGAAACTATTGTTTTAAGTTATATTGATAAAAATTTCAACATTTCGTTTACGCCCGAAGACCGTCAGATGAATTTTAATGAACTCACATTTTCTAATAATCTTACTTCAATTTTGGGATTTTATTCGTTGATTGCCCTTACAGTTGACTATGATTCTTTTAGTAAATTAGGTGGAAATCCATATTTGCAGCGAGCTTACAATATTGCCAATTTAGCATCAAGTGCTGGGCAAGGTGGCTGGGAACAGACGGGCGACCCACTAAATCGTTACTGGTTGGTAGAAAATTTACAAAACCAACAATTATTGCCTTTCCGTGAAGGACTTTATACGTATCACCGCATTGCTCTTGATAATTTTACGATAGACCCAGTTGGCGGACGAAAACAAGTGATAGATTTACTGACTTCAATAAAAACTATGCAGCAATTAAAAAACAACTCTATACTTTTGATAAGTTTTATGAGAGCTAAAAATCAAGAAATAGTCAATGTTTTTTCGGAAGCTACCAAAGATGAAAAACAAAAAGCATTTACACTACTATCTTCTGTTGACCCTTCAAAAACAGAACTTTACCGAAAATTAGTAAAGTAGGTGTTTTTCTGTTAATATATATTAAGCCACTGCTCTATTTATTGGACAGTGGCTTTTCTTATTTTATTCATCCCAAAGGTTGGCAATAGTATAATCGCTACCTTCTAAACACCAAAAATCTCCTTTAATATATCTATAATGTTGGTCTAAGGCATTCATAGCTTCCATTTGAGATTGTGAAATGTTAATATCTGCTGCTGCCAAATTATCAGCCATTCTTTGTGGATTAACCGATTTTGGAATCACCGAAGTTCCGCGACATACTGCCCACGCAAGCATCACTTGGGCTGCTGAACAGCCTTTTTCGGTGGCAATATTGAGAATAGTCTGATTTTCAAAGAGTTTTGGTTCACCAACCGAAATTCTGCTGGCTGGTCTATCAGCCGAACCGAGCGGACAAAAGGCTGTTAGAATGATATTATTCGCGTTTGCGAAATTTAAAATTTCTTTTTGTTGAAGGAAAGGGTGAAGTTCGAGTTGCAAAACTTCGGGACAAACACCCGTATCTTCTGTAATTTGCTTGATTTTTTTGATACTAAAATTCGATACACCAATATGTTTTGTTAGGCCTTTTTGCTGCAAATCAATCATTCCCTGCCACGTTTCCGATAGCGAAACTTCACTGAGACTCACCAAATGTTCGCTACTTTGTGGATAGTCAATATCATCTCTAAGTACAATTGGCCAGTGAATCAGATAAAGGTCAAGGTAGTCAATTTGTAAATCACTTAATGTAATTTCAATAGCTGCCTGAATGTTTTCTTTTTTATGACGATTATTCCATAATTTAGAGGTAATCCAAAGTTGGTTTCGGCTTACTTCTCCTTCACCAATGGCATCAGTAATTGCCTGACCAATTTCTTTTTCGTTGCCATAGATGAAAGCACAGTCGAAATGTCGATAACCAATCTTAATTGCTTCTCTGACAGCTTTATAAACATCTCCTTTAGCCGATTTCCAAGTGCCTAAACCCAAAGTAGGCATTTTATCCGCATTCTTAAAACCTAAATATTTCATTTTTATTTCTTTGGATTTGATTTTATGTAAAAAGAGGAGATTTCAGCCTCCTCTTTTCATATTATTTCAATGAATGTACTCTAATGCTACACTAAATTAAATTTGATAACTTTCAAAATGGGAAATTAATATTTCCATTTTTTCATAATTGCCAAATCTTCTTTCATGCACTCAAGCGGAGCTTTACCTTGATAAGACTCTTGCTCGATAATAAACTGAGTAGTACCACCCAATTTTTTGCCCATATCAATAATTTCTTTCACACCAATTACGCCTGTGCCGAGAACCGCACTTTCCCAACCAATGTGCTCGGTTACACTTTTGATTTCGTCTTTTACGTGCATTAATTCAAATCTACCTGGGTATTGTTTCAAAAGTTCGGCTGCACGTCCACCACCGCCGTACATATTGCCAATATCAAGTTGTTGAGCAACCAAATTTGGATCAGTATTTTGAAGCATGATGTCATAAACTTTTACACTACTTAGTTTTAGGCTAAATTCAAAATCGTGGTTGTGGTAGCCAAACTTCATACCAGATTTTTGGCACAGCTCACCTGATTTATTAAAAACCTCCATATAACGCTTCAAATCGTCGAAGTTTTTGCGTAAAGCCACATCCAACCAAGGACTGATTACATATTTTTGCCCGCAGATGGCCGCATCTTCTACTGTACGTTTCCAAAGGTCAGTAAACTCACCTTTGCCTTCATCCCAGTGTGGTTTACCCATTACAGTATGCCCACTTGGCATTTTTAAACCAAAATCGTCTAAGATTTTACGGAATTCTTTGGCTGAATATCCATAAAATTTACTGTCGATGTAATTAGCATGTTCTACGTGTGTATAACCCATTTCAGCCAATTTCTTTAGGCCGTTAAGTGGGTCTTTTTTCATATCTTCTCTGATAGAATAAAGCTGCACACCCACAATATGTTTTTCTTTTTTTGAAGCAAATAAATCGCTCGAAAAAGCGGCTGCACCTGCCATTGCAAAGGCACCATTTTTAATAAATTCTCTTCTTTCCATAGTTAGAATGATTAATTTTGATAGTTTATGGTTGAAATTTCAATAAAATAATTTGATCCTATAAATGAAGTAATTGCTTAATCGTGCTATAAATAGGCTGAAACTGATAGTTTGATTAAATCTACTAGTTCTTCATCCATAAATTGATACTCGTCAGGAATATCTAAGACAATTAATTCTTTTTCATCGACCGCAGTAGCAAATCTTTGTTCGATTCTGTCTTTGTGCTTTTTTTCCATAACAAAGATAATATCCGCCCAGTTAATTAGCTTTTCGGTAATTTTTATGCGTGCCGAAGGCTCAGTTCCAGCCGACTTTACTTGATGTTCTTGGCTATTTTTGAATATTTCTTCAGCCGTTGGGCTTCGCCATTGATTCCTGCTACATACAAAGAGTATATTCATTTTTTGTGTTTTGTTTGAATTGATGTTTACTCCTTCGTTACAACTTCATCTAAATTAAGCATCGCGTTGGCCGTTACTGCCATTGCAGCCAATGATGGCGAAGTATCGGAGCGACCAAAAAATTTATAAGCTTCCACCGGGTTTTTACGGTATTGCTGCTCAGTTTGCAGATATAGTTTTGTTAGAATTTTCAGTTCGCGGCTATCTATATCTCGCATCATAATTTTATTGAAACCTGCCTGAATTTGTTGCTCGGGTGTTTTTCCTTTCTTCATCATACTTTTTGCCAACTCTTGAGCTGCTTCCACGTAGGAAGGATCGTTAAGGGTTACGAGTGCTTGCAAAGGCGTATTCGTTCGTAAGCGTCTAGATTGACAAAATTCTCGGCTAGGTGCATCAAACGACATCATCGATGGATAAGGCGAAGTGCGTTTCCAAAAAGTATAGATGGCACGGCGATGTTTATCTTCCCCGTTTGAAGTATTCCAAGATTCACCACTCCAAGGCGAAGCCCACATTCCTTCGGGTTGATAAGGCATTACGCTTTTGCCGTACATTTTCTTGGATAAAAGCCCACTTACCAACAATGCTTGGTCACGTACTTGCTCGGCCGAAAGCCTAATTCTTGGTCCGCGAGCCAAAAATTTATTGGTTGGATCTTTTTCAACTAAAGTTTGATATACCGCCGAAGATTGGCGGTAAGTACCGGACATTACCATCATCTTGAGCAATTTCTTTACGCTCCATTTCATGTCATCTTGAAATGTAACTGCCAAATAATCAAGCATTTCGGGGTGCGATGGAGCAAATCCTTGCGTGCCAAAATCTTCAACAGTTTCTACGATTCCAGTTCCGAAAAGTTGTTCCCAAAAACGATTCACAATTACCCTTGATGTAAGTGGGTTTCTGCCATCTACCAACCATTTGGCAAAACCCAATCTATTACGAGGATAATCTTTTGGCATTTGCGATAAATATTTTGGAACATCAGGTTTTACTTCTTTGCCTTTAACGAGCCAATTCCCACGTTCAAATATATGTTGTTTACGAGCCAAATCTCCAGTTCCTTCCACCAAAATTGGACTGTAATCTGCTTTTAAGTTTAGGATTTCTTTGTATTTTGTTTCAATGGCTTGATAATCAGTTGTTTCTGCAAATGCGTTTTGAAACGCTACCCATTTGATTTGTAACCACACTTTAGGCGTTTTTGGGTTTGTGAATACAAAATACAAATCATGCTTTCCTTCTAACTTTGGTAAATTGTAAAACATCACGGTGTCACGGGTCTTGAAAATTGGAATGTTTACCAAAATTTTGCCGTCTAAGGCATTATCTCTTATAAGTAAAGTACCTTTTTCATTACCCGTATTAAATGTCATTAACATTCTGTTTTTACCATCAAGGGTAACGTTACGAAGTCTTCCATAGCCAGTATGTTGAAGTCCTAAATATTTGGCATCGAGTAATGAAGAAGTGAGGGGCGATAATTGCTCAATATCGTGCGAATTAAATTTTGGTTCTAAAACTCGTGCAAAATCTTCGAATTCTTGTGCCTTTTGTTGTGAACTTTTGTTCAAAATCCATTTTTTTATTTCCTGAATTTTGCTCGAATCTTCTTTTTTGTAGAATCTTAAATATGGCGTTTCACTTACTACATCTTCATCACGAGTATTATTAAAAAAAGCCATCGTTTTATAATATTCTTCATGCACAAAAGGGTCGTACGGATGCGTGTGGCACTGTACACATGCCATCGTGGTGCCTTGCCAAACATCAAAAGTAGTACTTACTCGGTCGATTTGAGCCGCTACTCTGAACTCTTCATCTACCGTGCCGCCCTCGTCGTTGGTCATTGTGTTTCGGTGAAAAGCCGTTGCAATAAGTTGATTATCAGATGGTTTTGGTAATAAATCACCAGCCAATTGTTCAATCGTAAATTGATCGAATGGTTTATCTTCGTTGAAAGCCTTGATTACATAATCTCGGTATCGCCAAATATTTCGGTAAACATCACGCTCATAGCCTTTCGTGTCGGCGTAACGAGCTAAATCAAGCCACATTGTTGCCCAACGTTCGCCATAAGAAGGTGAGTCGAGAAGCTGATTAACTATTTTTTCATAGGCATTTTCAGATTCATCTTTCAAGAAACCTTGCAATTGCTGCTCAGTAGGGGGCAGGCCTGTTAAATCTAAATAAACTCTACGTAACAATGTTCCTTTTTCAGCTTCGGGTGCGTGTGAAAGATCTTCTTTTTTAAGTTTATCCAACACAAAATGGTCGATTTCGTTTTTTGAAAATCGAGTTTCATCATCTTTAAAGAGACCTATTCGGGCAAAAAAACCACCAACCGATGGAAGACCTGGTTTTTGTGGTTTTTGATACGCCCAATGTTCGCCCCATTTTGCTCCGCCATTAATCCATTTTTTAAGTATTTCAATTTCTTCTTTCTTGAGTGGTTCTTCATTTTTTGGCATTCTCTCATCTAAATCATTCGAAATGAGGCGTTTATAAAACTCTGAATGCTCTGCATCTCCTGCCAAAATCGCAATTTTCCCAGATTTCCCTTTCGTATTAATAGCTTCGTGCGAAAATAAAAAGCTAAGATTGGCTGCTTTTTTTACACCCCCGTGACAAGCCACGCAGTGTTTGTTCAAAATTGGCTTTACTTCGGTATTAAAATCAACCTCATCTTTGAATGGGTTGAAACTAAAAGCCATTGAGCCAATGACAGCGGCAGCGGATGCACTTATGAGTATAATTTTTAAACGTTTCATAGATGTCTATACAAGTCTGAGTTCGGCAAATTTAATACTTTCGGGCTGATTTCATATAAATATTTTATGAGAATAATTTATAATCAAAATATCATCACTAAATTTAGCCATTCGACACAACATTTCCTTGGATTATATGAAATTATTTGTAAAATCCTCGAAATATTTAAAAGTTTGTTCCGCATTACTGCTTTAGGCGATAGGCTTTGGGCTGTAAGCTAACATAAAATAATGATTCAAAAATGCTTAAAGCACATAGCCTAAAGCATAAAGCAAAAAAAACAATGAGCGATTTTTTATCAAAACTGAAAGGTATTTTTATTGTTCAAGCTTCTGCTGATGGTAATGCTTCAGTAGGTACTTCTGTAAAAACTGATGTAACTGCTAAATCCGTAATAACAACTACTAAAACAGAGATAGCAACGCCAATAGGTAAAGTATCTGACAAGTTTTACGAGATTCTGTTTGGAGCCATGGAAACAAATAATCAGCCTGGGTTTGATTATTTAGAATACAAAAAGTCTTTGCAGACACTCTCCAAAATGCCAATGGATGAAGCAACTCGATATGGCTCGGCTTTTGCTGCAGCACAAGCAATGGGCGTTTCTAGTCAAGCATTGAATGATTCGGCACAATTTTATTTGAATTTATTAAATACAGAGGATTCAAAATTTCAAGAGTCGGTCAATATTCAACGCCAAAAGCAAATTGGAAGTAAAGAAAAAGCAATTATTGACCTAGAGGCTACCATTAGAGCCAAAGGTGAACAAATTGCCAAACTAACACAAGAAATAGCAGTTCATCAAGAAGATATGGGAAAAATGAAAGCCGAAATTTCGGAGGCAGTCGTAAAAATCGAAACAACCTTAAGTGATTTTCATGCTACATTTAGTGATTTAATTAATCAAATCGGTCAAGATATTGAGAATATGAAAAAGTATTTGAAGTAAAAATATTTTTGATTTTGCTTCATTTTGTAGTCTTCATTACAAAATTATTTTTTTGTTATAAACAATATGAAACTAAAACAACAATTTTAAAAAGTTTAAAAATACCTTAATCAAAGAGAGAAATGCCTCTTTCTCTTTTCAATCAAAAACAAAACTCTCCTTTGGGGCTGGGGGTAATCTTTTAACAATGGAATTACAAGAATCAAAACCTAAATCATTTTGGAATCGCCCTGAAGGCACAACTGGAATGTTATTTGCCTCAGGTGCATTATTGGGCGGGGGGTATTTGCTTTATCAAGCATTGCCATTTCTGATAACTTTGGCCTCAAATACGCTCTATTTGGCAGGTTTACTCATTGCTTTGGCGGCAGTAATCTATATGATTCTCGACCCAAAAATGCGTAATTTGATTTTCTATATTTATAAAAGCATCATGCGTTGGGTAACTGGGCTTTTTGTGCAAATTGACCCAATCGGAATCTTAAAAACTTATATCGACGAGCTTCAAGGAAATTTGGGTAAGATGAATCAGCAAATCTCGAAGCTAAAAGGTCAAATGATTAATCTAAAAACAATTATTGATAATAATAAAAAACAGATTCAAAACGACCTCAATTTGGCCAGCAAAGCTAAAGAAACGGATAAACAAGCCATGATGGTACTAAAGGCCCGTAAGGCTGGACGTTTGCAAGAGTCGAATATGAAACTCGATGATTTATACAAAAAAATGGAAATTCTTTACCGTGTTTTGGGTAAAATGTATGAAAATTCGGAAATCATGCTTGAAGATATAAAAGACCAAGTGGTTGTGAAAGAACAAGAACGTAAGGCGATTCATGCAAGTCATTCAGCGATGCGTTCGGCTATGAATATTATGAATGGCGATAAAGACCAACGCCAAATGTTTGATATGGCCATGGAGTCAATCACCGATGATGTTAGCCAAAAAGTGGGCGAAATGCAACGTTTCATGGAAGTTTCTTCTAATTTCATGGATTCGATTGACCTACAAAATGGTGTATTTGAAGAAGAAGGACTGAATATGTTAGAGAAATGGGAAAAGGAAGGTATATCGCTTCTTTTGGGTGAAGATAAAAAAGCCTTGATTGCTGGAAGTAGTGTTTCTTCAAGTAAACATTCAGGTAATCAATATGATAAACTATTTGAATAGTTTTCTGAAAATAATTGACAATTAAAAAGGTGGTCAGGAAATTTTCTGACCACCTTTTTAATTTATATAGTAAGCAGTTTCTCGGTAAAAAATCAATAAATAACCAAAATTTATCTAATCACCTCAATAAATTTTCCATCTTGGTACTTTATAATTGGCACAATTTGGTTTTCATTTGCTCCATTTGTATAATCAAAACCATCTAAAGTATAGCCTTGTGTATATTCAATCGCATTTAAGCTGTTACGCAGTTGATTTTTGCCATTATTAAGCATTCTTGCATAAAAAAGCAACATATCGTAACCCCAATAACTGTAATACGAAGGAGTACTATTTTGCTCATTGAAGAATGTACTGCGAAAATTTTTAACCTCATCCTTATCTCTATTTACATAATCCAACTGAATAAGTGAAAGCTCACGGTTGAAAATATTGAGTGATGAGGAATCGAAGTCAAAAGCTGATGAAGCGGCTATAATCGGAGACGTAATTTTCTTTTTGTCCAAAGCATTGACGACTTTTCCACCAAAAGACTCTACACTTCCCGAAATAAATATATGGCTTGGTCGGCGACGAGTATCTATATCTTCGGGTTTTGTAAATTTTCTAATCGTTATCACTTCAATACTCGCTTTAATAGCTTCATCACGGTAAGCGTAGGCAAATGTCGAATCTTTCCGAGTATTTCCATAATAAATGGCTACTGTTCGACCAATCGTTTGGGTTTTCATATACTCCAACCCTTTTGCAGATTGTGTTTCAAACGATGGTGCTGCTAAAAAAGTGTTTTTTTCGTTGATTATTAATTGTCGATTATTAGAAAGAGGATGTAATTGTACTACATCATTTGATTTGGCAAAATTATTAGCAATTTTATTAGCTTCTGGGTAAAGTGGGCCAATCAATAAATCAACTTGAGAAAACTGATTATCTTCGACCAAAGCCGAGATCAAACTTGTATCACGGTCAATGTCAAAAGTTAAAATATTTACAAAGATTTGTTCGGCCTCTAGTTTGCTTTTTGCCAATTTCATACCTACATACATATCGTAGATGTATTGATTGGCTCTGTTTGACTTGCTGGCATCAAAATCATTAAGTCTGAAAGGTAGTAATACTGCAATATTTACTGAACCTTTTGGGTCTCTTTTCGAATTTGTCCTTTTACTTATTGCTTGATTTACGCCCAAGTTAAATATGTTTGTCAATCGATCAGAAATCTCTAAATCTTCTTTGCTTGCGGTTCTACTTTTCTGAATATTATCCACCAGCAATTGTGCAATTATACCATTATTTGGAAACTTTTGATTAAGTTGTTTTAGCGGTGTACGATCAGTTACTTTACTAAAATAATAGTAAAGCATATTTTCAACTTCTGTTTTCAGAGCTGTTCCCGAAATACGGTTGATGTATTGCATGCCTTCATCGACGTAATTATCTGATAAAGCAGCATTGGCATAAAGATATAAAGCTTCGTCGATTTTGTCCCAATCGGGGAAACGCTCAAAAAGCTGGCGTAAAACTATACGAGTTTCAAAAAACTTATTTTGTTTGAATGAACAGAGAGCGTGATAAAAATGAGCATAAGGCACCATCGAATTTACATACTTTCGATTGGTGAGCGGGGTGAGTTCACTTTGGGCTTCAAAATATTGTTGAGCAGCAAATAACTGTACTGCTTTTTTGTATTTTATGGCATATTCCCTTTCTGAAAGAGTGGCTTGTTGAGCCACTGATGCTTGCGATATCAGCAAAAGGATGAAAAGACTATAGCACCTTTTCATAAGTTAGAAGTTTAGTGATGAATTTCTAATAAAGCCCTCTATTAGTACAGAGGGCTTTACGAGAACTTATTATTTTTTCTTTTTCTTTTCGTCGTTTTGTACTTTACGATTCTCCTCTGCCAACTTTACTTGATTTTCCATGAATCGTGCAAACTTACCTTTTTTTGCAGCTTGAGGATTTGCCTGAAACTTGATTTTATTATTATCCAAAATCTTACGAATTTTATCTTCGTCAACAAATCTTCTAACAATTTGTTGTTGAATAATCGTTACAACGTTTGAAACCAAATAATAAAAACTCAATGCCGCAGGGAAGCTATTCAATACAAAAAAGAACACAACCGGGAAAACATAACTCATTTTCTTCATGTCGATTGGACCTGGTTGGTCTGGCGTAATTTGGTTATTATAATAAGTAAATGCCAAACTCGAAATCGTCATCAATACTACAAACATACTAATGTGATTACCCACAACTGGTAGGTTTGTAGCCCAACTTATTGGATAATCATAAGTTGAAAGGTCATTTGCCCATAAGAAGTTTTTCTGACGGAACATAATCATATTCGGGAACAAGAAGAATACTGACATCAAAATCGGCATTTGCAATAGCATCGGAACGCAACCACTCAAGGGATTTACGCCCACTTGCTGGTAGAGTTTCATTTGCTCTTGTTGCATTTTTACTTGGTCATCGCCTACTTTCTCTTTAATAATAGCCAATTCTGGTGCCATTATACGCATTTTAGCAGAGCTAATGTATGACTTGAAAATCAATGGCGTAAGCAAGGCTTTCAGCACAATTACAACTAAAATAATCAAAAGGCCGTAATTACTTAAAATTGATTCGGCCAATTTGAAAAGTGGCACAAACACAAAGCGGTTGATTGGTTTTACGAAGTCATACCCTAAATAAACGTTTCGATGAAAACCCTCAGCTACGACTTTCACTAAATCATAATCGTTTGGTCCAAAGTAAAAACGGAAATTACCCTTACCAGTTTTCAAGTCAGAAATAGATATATTTGCATCAACCCCAACGCTTTTTACAACGTTTTGGTCGTTTTCTGGGGTAACCAATTTGAGTTTAGCAGCTGTTAATGGTTGATTTTTTGATACAAAACCGGTTACAAAATACTTTTGCTTGAACGAATACCATTTAATTGGGTCTTCTAGTGCTAAGTCTTCATTTCCCGCAGCATTTGCTCCTAAATCATCGAAATCATCATTTTTGGCATTCCAAAAATTGATTTGTGCCGACTTACGGTTTTCTTCAATATCATGCTCTAAAACTTTAAGGTTATCTTGCCATAAGAAACGCACAGGTTGATTTTGAACTAGGGCATCAACTCCAATAAAATTTATGTCATAATCAATAATATATCCTTTGCCTTTGATTGTATACACTTGCTCGATATACTGATTTTGACCTATATTTAGTCTGAAAGTTACTTTGGTCGAATCTCCTTCTTTCAAAATAGTTGGTTTTGCATCAGACACAAAATACAATTTCTTTAGGTCGATTTTACCTTTATTGGTTTGTACTTCCAAGTTCATTGTCGAACTTTTTGAATCGAACAAAACCATCGGATTTTTTGCACCTTTCTGAAAATCTGAATATGTTGAATAGTTTTTCAAAACAACTTCTTTAATCGAGCCACCGAATGTGCTAAAAGTGAATTTAGCATCTTGGTTTTCGATAATAATATCTTGGGCTGTGCCTGTAGCAGCACTGGCAAAATCGCCAAGAGCGGCCTTTAAGGCTGTTGTATCTTGCAAAACATTAGGTGTAACAATTGTTTTGGCTTCCGTCTTAAGGGTAATTTTTGCAGGCTCTTCTTGTGGAGTTTGAGGCATAAAATATACATAACCTGCCCACATACACATCAACAACACGATTCCGATAAGCTGATTTTTATCTACTAATTTTTCCATTAAAATTTAAAAATACGTAAAAAATATAAAGGCATTCACTGAGAGAAGCCATACTGTACTACAAAATTCGCAAAGATTAGTTATAAATCCTAATCAAGTATTTGACACTTTAGACCTTTAATCATAAAATAACCCATAACTTCAATGAAACTTTAAAGTTATGGGACTATGAGTTGATATTTTTTAAACTTTTTGAAATTTATAAAAAGTTTAAGATTTTGTTAATTCTTTAGTTTTAGAAAAATCAATGGCAGCTTTTACGAAGTTTACGAAAAGTGGGTGAGGAGCCATTACAGTACTTTTTAATTCTGGATGAAACTGAACACCAATAAAATATGGATGACTGGGCAGTTCAATGATTTCGACCAAACCACTTTCTAGGTTTACGCCCGAAATTACCATACCTGCTGCTTCATAATCTTTCAAATATTTATTATTAAACTCCCAACGATGGCGGTGACGCTCACTAATATTGGCTTTACCGTAAATTTTACGAGCCAAAGTTTTATCTTTTGTTTTGCAAGCATAAGCTCCCAAACGCATAGTTCCGCCTTTGTCGGTTACGGTTTTTTGCTCTTCCATCAAATCAATTACTGGAAATTGAGTTTCTGGGTGCATTTCAGTTGAATGAGCTTCTGTCAGACCAATTACATTTCTTGCAAATTCGATACAAGCCATTTGCATTCCCAAACAAATTCCAAAGAAGGGAATATTGTTTTCACGCACATATTTCACTGCTGCAATTTTTCCTTCGATACCACGCTCACCAAAACCGGGTGCAACCAAAACTCCATCAAGTCCTTGAAGTTTCTCGGCACTATTATCAATTTGGAGGCTTTCAGAATGAATCCATTCGATGCTTACTTTACATTTATTTGCAGCTCCTGCGTGAATAAAAGACTCTATAATTGATTTATAAGCGTCTTTTAGTTCAACGTATTTTCCTACTAAACCAATTTTTATATTTTCGGTTGGATTTTTAAATCTATCCAAAAAGCCTTTCCACTCTTCCATGTCGGCATCTTGGTCGTTATAAACATCGAGCATGTAAAGCACACGTTGGTCGAGGCGTTCTTTTTGCATCAAAAGCGGCACATCATAAATTGTTTCGGCATCCATTGCTTCGATAACCGAATTTTGTTCAACATTGCAGAAAAGTGCAATTTTTCGACGAATATCAGCTGGAAGTGGATGCTCAGTGCGACAAACTATAATATCAGGCTGAACGCCTGATTGTTGTAGCATTTTTACTGAATGTTGTGTAGGTTTGGTTTTTAATTCACCTGCCGAACTTAAATATGGCACAAGCGTAAGATGAATCGTCAGTAGATTATCTGAGCCTAAGTCCCATTTTAGCTGACGAACTGCTTCCACAAAAGGCAATGATTCAATGTCACCTACGCAACCTCCTAGTTCGGTAATAACGATGTCGTATTTGCCAGTTTCGCCCAATTGCAAGATATTACGCTTGATTTCATCTGTAATATGTGGTATTACCTGCACGGTCTTTCCAAGATAATTTCCACGACGTTCGTTCGTAATCACATTATTATAGATACGTCCAGTTGTTACGTTGTTTGCTTGTGAAGTTGTTACATTCAAGAAGCGTTCATAGTGACCTAAGTCGAGGTCAGTTTCGGCTCCATCGTCAGTTACATAGCATTCGCCATGTTCGTACGGATTGAGTGTTCCTGGGTCGATGTTGATATACGGATCAAATTTTTGTATGGTTACTGATAGTCCTCTGGATTGCAGAAGTTTGGCAAGGGAAGAGGCGATAATTCCTTTACCAAGTGAAGATGTTACGCCTCCAGTTACAAAAATATACTTGGGGTTGTGTGTGGGCGGCAAGCCGCTTTGTCCGTGTGCTGACATAAGGTTTTTTGTCTTTAATTACGGGATACAAAGGTACAGAATTTTTGTGGATACTGTGGCGTAAAAAAAACAAATCTAGTTATTTACTTTTAAGTAGCTGATTATTAGTTAAATACCATTTAAAATTTATTTATGAATATAGCTAAATTTTTCGTCGAAAGACTCTTCCTTACCATTTTGTTTTTTTACTACTTTAACTTTTGATGCATAACCGTCGGCCGTGTATTCATATTTATAGGTATATGTAATGTCGCCGCTACTGTTATAGATTTTGGTCGTAGTGGCATTGTTTTTATTTTGGAAGTAAGTAGTGTTTTCGCTGTTGATAGATGCTGAGAATATCGTGAAATACATCATTAGATTGTTGAGCGGTGTGTTTATATATGGAGATTTTTTATCATCAAAACTTAGGTTTTCGATTAGTAGTTTGTTTATACCATTTTCCAATAAATACATTTTTTTGATATTTTTATTTTCATCATATTCAAATGTTGTTACCAAAATATAATCGAAATTGGGCATTTTTAGGTCAATTCTTTCAATTTGATTTTTTGTGTTGGTATAAACTTTACTTTTTAATTCAAAAGGCTTATCTCGGCTATCTTTTCCTAGAAAATTAATGGAGCTAAGGTTACCTTTCGAATCATAATCAAAATTTACAAAATATGATTGATCAAACGAGCTGTAAACCTTCTTGGGCATACTGTTTTCGAAGCTGATTTTATTAAAATCTGGGAAGCCATCAAAAGTTATTAATTGAGCCTGATCATTATAGCCCAAATTATAAATCACACCATGACCATGATCTGCATCTTTTAGATAGCAGAACCTTTTGGTGTCGGTTACTGGTTTTTCTTTAAAAAGAGTTATCTCCTCATTACTGCAAGAAAGAAATATTAAACTGGTAAGAATGCTGCTTAGTATGAGACTATATTTAAACATTATTTGGTGCTAGATTGGAATTTGTAATAATAAAACTAAACCTGTTAAATCATCAATTTATTGTTTCAACTATAATTCTGCAATAAACTTGCCAAAATCAGAATCAATAAAAAAATTATTAAATCGAACACTTTACCGTATCAATTCGTTAGGTAACCATAAACTAAAAATAATGATTAGTGAAGCAGAGTTGAACAAATATAGAGCTTTAGGCGATAAAGAGGCTGATGAAATAATCAACCAAATTGTTGACCAAAATGGTATAGCTTCGTTACGCCAAATTATGTCGTTTTTGTCTGATTATCAAAATCTTAGTTTTGAAAATCAATCTCCAATACTTCAATCGTTTTTGTCTACTAATGCTTCATTACCAGTTTTTTACGACAAAAAAAAACTTATTCGATCCACTGATTTTTACCGAGAAAATCAACAAAATATTGCATTAATTCTAGGACTCTATTCTTTACCTTATTGCTATTTGGGAGCAGATGGTGCGAAGGTTTTGTATATGTCGGAGCGAATCAAAAACGATACCTACAGACGATTGACCGAAACAGGGAATTTTCTGAAAGCTGTAATGAATTATGATAATTGGAAAGGCGAACGAATATTTTCTATTTGCTTGAAAGTCAGACTTTTGCACGCAACTATAAGATATTTTACACTTCAAAGCAAACAATGGGATTTGGCTTGGGGATACCCAATAAACCAAGAAGATATGTTGGGAACAAATCTGGCTTTTTCGCTCGTGGTTTTGCGTGGAATGGAAAAATTTGGATATTCAGTTGATAAGACTTACGAGGATGCCTACATTAATACGTGGAATGTGATAGGTTTTTTGTTAGGTGTAAATCAAGAAATCATGCCCGAGAATTATTTGGAAGCAGTAAAAATAGATAAACAAATTGCCGAACGACAATTTAGGCAATCTGTTGAAGGTCAGGAACTAACAACTTCTTTGATGCAAGTTGTCCGTTCGTTTGCACCTAGCGAAATTACGGCTAATCTACTGCAATCGCAGTCTAGAATGCTTCTTGGTGAAAAATATGCCAAAATGCTGGGCATTGCCGAAACAAATTTCCCAAACGCTTTGTTAAAAATATACAACACAACATCGGTTTTAATGTCGAAAATATTTTAATTAAAAATAAGTTTTTATTTTGTTTCGATAATGAAATTTATTCTAAAACGTTTTCTTTCCAACATACAGGTTGTAAAATTGTCCTACATAATATGAAGCAAGAAAAAATTAGACAAGCATACACAGAATATGTGCTTGATAATGGTAAAGAACCAAAGTCGGTTTATGCATTTTGCAAGAAATTGGAATTAAAAGAAGAGGATTTTTATGATGAGTATTCTTCTTTTACCCAAATAGAAAGTGATATTTGGAAAGTTTTTTTTATTGAGGCACGTGCCGCTGCCGAGCGTGAAGAAGTATATCTAAACTACTCAGTTCGTGAGAAATTACTTGCTTTTCTTTATACATGGTTTGAAACTTTAAAGAAAAATCGTAGTTATATTCTGAACTCCTATGAAGGTTTCGAGAAGCCAATTTATACCAAACGCAATGTGCAGTTAGTTGATTTTAAGTCTTCGTTTTATGATTATTTAAACGAACTTTTGATGGAAGCTCGCGAAACTCGTGAGGTTGAGCAACGCCCAATTCCGCAGCTTATGCAGCGTTATCCTGATTTATTTTGGTCGAAAACCTTATTTATCCTTGATTTCTGGATAAAAGACACGAGCAAATCATTCGAGAAAACCGATACCATGATTGAGAAAACCGTCAATACTGCTTTCGATTTATTAGGTCGTTCGCCACTCGATTCGTTATTTGATCTAGGAAAGTTCATTTTTCAAAATAGAAAGTAGAAGCATGACGGGTTTCTCTACTCGTTAAATTATTTATTATAAAAAACGAATCTGGAGATTCGCTCCACAAAGCTATGAATTCACAAGAAAGTATACCCACATCGAAAGTTGCTCGTGCTACACAATTTGCCAAAGCAGGCGTTAAAGTTGGCGGTAATTATATTAAACATTACAGCAAAAAAATTTTTGACCCATCACTTACCAAAGAACAACTTCACCAAGATAATGCCGCTGACGTATATGATACACTTAGCAATTTGAAAGGAAGTGCCTTGAAAGTAGCTCAAATGATGAGCATGGATAAAAACCTTTTGCCGCGTGCCTATACCGATAAATTTGCCATGTCTCAATATTCGGCTCCACCTCTGTCTGCACCCTTGGTTATCAAGACATTTAAGAAGTATTTTGATAAATCTCCTACCGATATTTTTGATAAGTTTGATTTGAAAGCCGAAAATGCAGCTTCAATTGGACAAGTCCACAAGGCCGAAAAAAACGGTAAAAGATTGGCTGTGAAGATTCAATATCCTGGCATAGCCGATAGTATTAGTTCGGATTTGAAAATGGCTCGTCCGTTAGCTGTTCAATTATTAAACCTGAACGATGCCGAAATCGACCGATATTTCATGGAAGTTGAAGAGAAATTGCTTGAAGAATCGAATTATGATTTAGAATTGCAGCGTTCGGTTGAGATTACGAACGCTTGTAGCCATGTTCCTGACCTATTCTTTCCAAAATATTATCCAGAATATTCGTCGAAAAGAATATTGACGATGGACTGGATTGAGGGGCAACATTTGAAAGAGTTTTTGGATACAAATCCTTCACAGAAAATTCGAAACCGAATCGGGCAAGCCCTTTGGGATTTCTATGATTATCAGATGCACACGCTTCGCCAAGTACATGCTGATCCACACCCAGGGAATTTTTTGATGACTCCCGACGGGCGATTAGGCGTAATAGATTTTGGTTGTGTAAAAGTGATTCCAGAAGATTATTATGATAATTATTTTGCTCTAATAAACCCCGATACACTACAAGACGAAGCCGAAGTTCAGAGAATTTTTTGGGTTTTAGATTTTATTGTGGAAGAAGACTCACCGAAAAACAGGGTATTTTTCACAGATTTATTCAAAAAAATGATTGAATTACTCGGTCGTCCGTTCAATTCAAAAACTTTTGATTTTGGACAAGCGGTTTACGTTGATGAAATTTATAATTTCTTTGAATATGTTGCGAAATTACCAGAATTGAAAGATGCCAAGGCGGCACGTGGTTCGCAACATGGTTTGTACGTAAATCGTACATATTTTGGAATTTACACAATTTTGAATGATTTGAAAGCCAATATCAAAACCACTAAACCTGATTGGTTAACGCCGAAGCACTTAAAGAGTGAGTTGGTTTTATTGTAACGATATAATATTTATTTTATTCGCCCTGTAGAGACTTTGCCACAATTGAATTGCACTGAAATTCAATTGTGTCGAAGTCTCCGTTTTTTGCCACCAATTTAATTATATTATTCTACAATCTGGTTCATTTATGCATTTTAACCATAATTCATGTAGAGAAATTGGTTTACCGAAGTTGTTTCTCTACAAAAAGACCAATCAAAATCTCAAAAAAAGTATTGTATATTGTGTTTTAGTAATTATCAATAACACTTTTTGCTCAAAAAAACACCTCAATTTCTTCACCGAGTAAACTCTAACTTATATGCGTTTTTTCAATGTTGTCGATTACATTTTGAAACAAATTTGGGGTGAAGTGAGACTTTTTAAAGCTAAAGTTTGTATTTAGTTTGATATGGTTGTAGTTTATTGTTGGTGTTAATCGATGCCAAATGTTCTGATTTTTAAGAATAATATTCATGTTGTCTCTTTAAAACAACAAATATTCGCAGCATTGAAGATAAATATAGATTTTATCAAATGATTTTTTAGATTACTTTTGTCAAAAATATGATACCATTTTTAATGAAAATTAATTACTAATTATGAAGAAACTCTCCTTACTACTTCTGCTTTTGGTAGTTTTGGCTGCTTGTAGAACAACAAAGACGCTTAAAAATAATACATCAAATAACCAAAATGAAGTTTCTGTGACTTTCTTACATCTCAATGATGTTTACGAAATTTCAACACTTGATAATGGTAAAGTTGGAGGTATGGCTCGGGTAGCTACTGTACGTCAAGATTTATTAAAAGAAAACCCAAATACAGTAACTGTTCTTTCGGGCGATTTCCTAAGTCCCTCGGTCATTGGAACACTTCGCTATGAAGGAAAAGGTATCAAAGGAAAACAGATGGTTGAGGTGATGAACTCTGTTGGAGTAGATTGGGTTTGTTTTGGGAATCACGAGTTTGATTTAGACCAAAAAGATTTACAAGAACGAATCAACGAATCGAAGTTTAATTGGCTAAATACCAATGCTTTAGAAAAAATAAAAGATGAATACGTACCATTCGGGAAAGTAATAAATAATGTAAAAGTGCCTTTCCCAAAAACAACAATTTTGACATTCAAAAATGCCAACGGCGATGAAGTAAAAGTAGGTATGTTTGGGGTTTTATTGCCTTCTAATAAAAAGGATTTTGTGTTATATGAAGATTTCTTTGAGGCAGCTAAAAAGGCTTATGCTGAGTTAGAGCCAAAGTGTGATTTTGTGGTAGGAATTACGCATCTCAACAAAATTGACGATATTAAGCTGGCGGAAATGTTGCCGAATGTGAAGTTGCTCATGGGCGGACACGACCACGATAACATGCGTGAACAAATCGGAAGTGTAGTCATGGCAAAGGCTGATGCTAATGCCAAAACTGTATATATTCACCGAATTGCCTTTAATAAAGCTACTGGTAAAGTAGATGTAAAATCTGAATTAAAGAAAATCGACAATACAACTGCTGATGAACCAACAACTGCTGCAGTTGTAAAAAAATGGGAAGATATTCAAGATGGAGCGTTTAAGGCAATCGGATTAAATAAAAATGAAGTAATTGCTGATTTGAAAGAGCCACTTGATGGTCACGAAACTGTAGTGCGTAATACGCAAGGAAATATGGGAAGCATGATAAATAATGCCTTGTTAGCTTCATCAACGAATAAATTTGATTGTGCATTTTTCAATGGGGGTTCGATACGTATTGATGATAATGTTTCTGGAAAACTCACGCAGCTTGATGTACTTCGAATTTTACCTTTTGGTGGAAAATTGGTCGAGATAAAACTTCGTGGACGCTTACTCGAAAGAGTGCTTCAAACTGGCTTAGAAAACAAAGGCAGTGGTGGTTATTTGCAATGGGAGAAAATTGCCTACGATGAATCTAAAAAAGAATGGAAAATCGACGGAAAATTATTGGATGTAAATCAAGAATATAACATAATTACAAGCGACTTCCTGTTTTCGGGTAAAGAACGCAACTTGGGTTTCTTCTCTAAACAAAACCCTGATGTAATTTCAATAGTTGATACATTTCCCGAAAACGATGTTCGAAACGATATTCGTAAGGTTGTAATCGCTTATTTCAAGAAAAAATAAAAAAAATAGCTTATTCAATAATATAATTGTTGAATAAGCTTAACATTATGCGAAATCTTGTTCTGATATTAACTATGTTTTCTGC
Source organism: Emticicia agri (assembly GCA_945860265.1). Lineage (GTDB taxonomy): Bacteria > Bacteroidota > Bacteroidia > Cytophagales > Spirosomataceae > Emticicia > Emticicia agri_A. Next base: position 21,630 of record CAMAQF010000055.1, read on the forward strand.
CGCGTTTTCATCAAATGCACAAAATAGTTTTTCGTTTCTGAATATGCCTAACCAAGCTCGTGTCAATGCACTTGGTGGAATAAATATTTCAGTTTCAGGCCAAGACTTGAATTTTATAACGTCTAATCCTGCTTTATTGGATTCTTCCCAACGAGGACAAATCGGTATGAGTTATTCGCCGTATTTAGCACAAAGCAATTATTTGACACTCAATTATGTGCCTCAAATCCGCTCAAAAGGCACTTGGGCTTTTAGCTTACAAAACCTTCATTATGGTACATTTCAAGGAACTGATGCTGTCGGAAATTTGACAAACGATTTTTCAGCTAATGACTTCGTTTTGGCAGGTGTTTATGCCCGAAAAGAAAAGTATATCACAATTGGGGTATCGGCAAAATTGGTAGGCTCTGTGCTTGAATCTTATAGTTCGATAGCGTTAGTGACCGATTGGGGAGCTACTTTTCGGCATCCAGTTCATGAATTTAGTATTGGTTTATCAGCCAAAAATGTTGGTTATGTATTGAAATCTTACGGTACAATTCGCCCGGATATTCCTTTCGATTTGCAACTCGGAGCTACATTCAAACCTAAATATATGCCGGTGCGTTTTTCACTAACAGGGCATCACTTATATGTATATGATATTGTTTTTAATAATATCGAATCGAACTATACTTTTGATGAGAAAGGCAATAAAATTCAGAAGAAAATCTCGACTGCCGATAAGATTTCTCGACATTTTATAATAGGTACTGAACTGCTCATTCATAAGAACTTTAATTTGCTTTTTGGCTATAACTTTCTTCGTCGTAAAGAATTACTCGTCAATGGTTTAGGCGGTGCTGCTGGATTCTCTTTTGGTGCAAGTCTTCGTATTAAAAAGATTGATTTTTGTATTTCTCACGCTATTCTAACCACTGCTAAAGGACAAACAACATTCAGCCTTATTTGGCGTAAATAATTGCCAATCTTTGATTAGAAATAAGTAGAAGCATCGATAAATAATGCCCTATTTCTTAATAATTGATAGCGATGATAAAATTAATGTTCATGAGGGTAGAAAGAGACCTTAAACGGATAACTTCATTTTGTGTCCTCTCAAAAGAAAATGATAAGACGTCCTGTGTAAAGATAATCATTTTTATTATTGCAGATATTGAGGGTAGCCGCATGAAGCTTGCCATAATATTATTATAGTACAATTAAAATTAAGTTTGAATAATCATTTTTTTAACTTGCGATTTGAATAATCTATTTTGATTTATCACAACGAAAGCTACCTTTGCAATTAATATTTAATATAAAACTAAGCTTTTACCATAAAGCATTTTTTCTAAAATAATGTCGAAAAAAATAGAGAACCTTACACCACAACAAATCGTAAACGAACTCGATAAGTATATAATCGGACAAAAAGATGCTAAGCGAAATGTGGCAATTGCTCTCCGTAATCGTTGGAGAAGAATGAATGCCATTGCTGATATGGTTTCAGAAATCATTCCGAATAATATCTTGATGATTGGCTCAACTGGCGTTGGTAAAACTGAAATTGCTCGCAGATTGGCCAAAATTGCTGATGCTCCATTTGTAAAAGTAGAGGCTTCAAAATTTACTGAAGTCGGTTACGTTGGGCGTGACTGCGAAAGCATGGTGCGTGATTTGGTAGAGCAGGCCGTAAATATGGTGAAAGTTGCCAAGAAAGAGGAGGTAAAAGCAAAAGCATTAGAGGCAGTAGAAGACCATCTTCTTGATATTTTGATTCCACCCTTAAAAGACACAAAAGAGACAGGTTTTGTATTAGAAGAAAATAAAAAGGAGAATGAAGATAATTCCGAATCTTTATTGAACGAGAAAACCCGTGAGGCTTTCCGCTCTAAACTTCGTAATGGAGAACTCGACCACCGAAAAGTAGAAATTGATGTTCAAGGCGGTGGAATGTCAAATATTGGTGTGATGGGTGGCCCAATTGATGAAATGTCGATGATGAATATTCAAGAAATGTTGGGTGGAATGATGCCAAAAAGAAGTAAAAAACGTAAATTAACGATTGCCGAAGCTCGAAAAGTTTTGTTGGAGGAAGAAGCCTCAAAACTAATTGATATGGACGAAGTCAAAGAGGAAGCAATCTGGAAAGCTGAAAATCTTGGAATTATATTTATTGATGAAATAGATAAAATTGCCAATAGTGGAGCAAAATCGAGTGGGGGAGCCGATGTAAGTCGTGAAGGCGTTCAGCGAGATTTACTACCAATCGTCGAAGGAAGTGTCGTAAATACCAAACATGGAACTGTAAAAACCGACCATATTTTATTTGTAGCCGCAGGAGCATTTCATGTATCAAAACCTTCTGATTTGATTCCCGAATTACAAGGACGTTTCCCAATTAGAGTCGAGCTTGAAAGCCTAACCGAAGATAATTTCTATCAGATTTTGAAAGCACCCAAAAATGCCCTTACGAAGCAATATATCGCCATGCTCGAAGCCGAAGGAGTAACGCTAACATTCGATGATGAAGCACTTCGTGAGCTTGCTCATATTGCATTTGAAGCTAATAGTGAAGTAGAAAATATAGGTGCAAGAAGGCTACAAACCGTTATGAGTCATTTACTAAACGAAATTATGTTTGATGTGCCAGATAATATCGCAGCTGATTCAACAATCACTATCACCAAAGAATTGGTTGCTCAACGTCTTTCAGGTTTAGTCAAAAATCGAGATTTGAGCCAATATATTTTATAAAAGTTCTATTTGTCATTTGTCTTGTCAAAAAATAGGCTTTCGTAAAAATAAGCGAAACAATACTAAGAGCGATTAGCTCGTAAAATATCATGATGGACTTTATGAATAAAAGAATTTGTAATCGTAGTGAAAATATGCGAACTTCCAGCCAAAAACGATAAATTAATGGGTTTTGTGATTGGTTTGGTTGGTTGTAAACCAATCACTCTTTAGGTCAGGCATTTTGCAAATGAGGACTAAGGAGGAATGTTTACTTATGGGGCAAAATATCAGCTTACAAAAAAAGGCTTAACGTTTTTGGTATAGTGTCTTGAATCAGACCATAATAGAAGCCCAATAATTGTATTAATTTGGACGGCCGATGCTGCTGAGTTTAATGCATATGCCATAACTATAACTTTAAGCCCAAATAATGCCAAACCTGATATTGATAGCTAATCTTTAATTTTTTACTATTTTCATTTGAAAGATAATTTCTGCTATCCCTATGTCAATAAATTTTTGCTTTTTGTTTTTTTCTAATTCACACATTTTTTTCTCTTTTGCTGAATTTTTCATACTACAATTAGAAAATATCATTGCATATTCAATGATTACTAGTTTATTCTCTTTTACAAAACTGCAATAGTGCAATTCAAAATACTTTCCCATTGCTGCATCTGAATAACCAATCCTTTCACAATATTGCTTTTGCTTAATGATTTTTACAAATTTCCAGTCTTTTCCTGACACACAATTTAGCATATTATTTTCAAATTCGACTTCACTTTCATCGCTCAATTGTTCCTTGTTTTCGTGCCAAGGAAGTTTCTTTATCCCAATCAAATCCATCGGAACAATAGCAACGTTAAAAACTTCTGTCTGCTTAATGGTCTTGTTTAATGCACCCGGAATCGTTACCTGAAATCTATTAGATATATCTTTCAAAATAATGTCTTGAAAATCATTTGGTTTTTGAGCAAATATTGAAAAAGATAAGAGTAAAATTGCTCCCGTTACGAATGGTTTTAAAATTGATTTTGTCATATTATTATTGTTAATTGTTATTACTCGGGTTTGTCTTGTCCTGTAATAGCTTAATACAAAAATATGAAAACAAATGGCAAGAACCAAGACAAACAAAGGGGCGGGCTCATGTCTTGTTCCAAAAAAGGTTCACTCATAATTAAACAAACCAACAATTCTTAAAGTCTAGTTTTTTGTAAATATGGATAAACGGGTCTATTTTGTTCCTTTTCCTTTCGGAGGTCGTAATAAATAAAACTGCGGATGGCATAAATAAAACTGCGGATGGCATAAATAAAACTGCGGATGGCATAAATTAAAATGAATTGGCAATAAATAAAACTGCGGATGGCATAAATTAAAATGATGTGGCAATAAATATTGTATCGGTCTTCATAAAATATTTAGCGGTTATAATAAATATGCACAAAAATATTATAAATAGGTTTGCGGGGTAAACCTATTAAATAGCAGAATCAATTTTTACAATTGCGGAAGCAATATTTGCTTTTTTGGTTTTGTTATGATATCAGTTTCCTAAATTCTATTCCTTATTACTTGAGCAAATTTTGGACTTGATGCCAATTGGTCGAAATGTTTTGAAGGTTAGACTGTTTTTAAACCTCTGTTTTACCTACAATTTTTTCGTTTACCAAACGCTCTGACATTTTCTTGACAGGAATAAGTAGCACAGCAGTGCCAACTTTCAACGAAAACTTGATTAAGGTACTGTAATTATACAATGGATCAAGGAATTGATCTATAATCAGCGAAATAAACTGAAAGAAAAATAGAAGTAGCAGCAGGCCAAGGGCATCAATAATTTTGCGGTTGACCTTTTTTTTACTAAAAAGTAAGCTTACACCAAAAAGCAAAGGAATAAAACCCCCAATACCGGCCATCTGTAAATTCTTATTGCTTTCTTTGGCAGCCAGTTCTTTTTCTTCTGCTATTTTTGATTGTCTTAGTTGTTCATTAATGGTAAGGCTTTGCAGCTGCTTTATTTTTTCTTGGTCAAATAAACTATCTTTAAGTGCTAAGCTCAATTTTAAATATTTTAAGGAACTATCGCTGTTGCTTTTTTCATAAAAATCAGTCAACATACTTGTTGCATCAAACATTCCTTTCTTATAAGATACTTTTAAAAATGTTTCGTATGACTTTTTTGAATAAACAGAAACTGAATCAGGATGGCCGGTACGTTCATAAAACTCTGCCATTGAATTATAATAACTACCGATTCCTACATAGTTTCCTATGAATTGATTTGCCAATAGTGCTTTCCGATAATAGGGTAAAGCAATTTCATCGTTCCCCAACTTAAAATGTATGTCACCCAAGGTAAGCAGAATATCACTTAGTGATTCTGTATCATTTGTTTTCTGTGCAATTAGATATGCCTTGTTTGTGTAAAATAAGGCAGAATCTAACTGTTTTGACTCGTCATAGTATAGGCCAAGGTTCATATAATTTATTAATATACCATATGTATCCTTTGCTGCAATATTAATCTCTAGGCTTCGCAAGCAATAGTTGATAGCTTGTTTATGATCACCTTGCCAATCGTACGCAGTGGCAATGTTAAGAAAAGCACTGGAAATCAATTCCTCATTCTTCAGTTTTTCACTCCTCTCTAATACTTCCAAATATATTTTAAGGGAAGCTGCATAGCTTCCAGTATTAACTAATGCATTACCAATTGCAGTCATACACCATAATATAGCATATTCATCATTTGTTTTTTTTGCCAAAGTCAATGCCTGCTGAGCATACCATGCACTTTTATCTGTATTTGAGTGCAAATAATTGTATGAAACATCAAGCATCGTCCAAACTTTTGCGGTATCATGTTTGGTAGTAGCAAGAACTTTAAGCAGGCTGTCAATTTTTTTTACATCCTGAGCAAATGAAAAATAGGTATAGCTAAGTAAGGTTATTGTAAGGAAAAATATTTTCATTATTTGGTGATTGTCTTGTCCTTGAATAGGTTTTTACAAAAATAAGTAAAACGATACAATGAACACCAATTTTAGGACACGGTTAATAATTAAAAAATTATTAACTTTATATTAAAAAATACAAAAATGGGAAAGCGTATCAAGTGAAATTATGATGAAAATGTCAAAGCTAGACGGGGCCGTGCGTGCGATGGTGTCGTATCCAAAAATAGGTTTACACAAAAATCTAAAATCAAATGGCCAGAACAATTAGCCTGCATTTATGATGCTCGACTTTAAGAATAGAAGGATTTGTAAGCTAAGTGGAACTATGCTACTTTTTAACCATAAACGATAAATCAATGGGTTTTATGGTTGGTTTGGTTAGCTGCAACCCAACAATTCTTTAAGTCAGGCATTTTGAATGTGTGGACTAGTGGGGGAGAAGCCTTCTTTAAAAGCACCTCCTAGCCAAACACAACTCCATTATAAAATTAGTCAGAACAACTCACCGCTACCGAAGGTTTGGTTCAACATAGCCTTCAAGGATAGGCTTTAAGCTACCATGAATGCTTAGTTATTATCTGCTGTACTTTTTTCTGTCAGTCAATTTGTTGTTCCAATATTTTGTCCTAAATTTGTAACCATTGTATAACGTTAAACAACTTGGTTATGAAAGATTATATTACTTTGTCAGAAGCGTCTGAACTTGTTGGTAAAAGTAAAGAAACGTTAAGACGGTGGGATAAGGAAGGTAAATTGTCTGCCGTTCGAGAGCCAATGAGCAATTATAGAGTTTACCGAAAATCTGAAGTTCTCACACTTTTCTCTGATTTTATAAATAATCCTATTGAAACTGTTTCAAATGTTGTCGAACCCGAAAATGAATATAAAGTTTTAGAATTGTTTGCTGGTGCAGGTGGCTTGGCTGTCGGTATGGAAAAGGCTGGCTTGAAATGTGTTGCTTTAAACGAAATTGATAAATGGGCTTGTCAAACTCTACGAAATAATCGTCCAAATTGGAAAGTTTTGGAAGGAGATATAAAAGCGTTTGATTTCTCGGAATATCACAACAAAGTTGATGTAGTAACAGGTGGTTTTCCTTGTCAAGCGTTCAGCTACGCTGGCAAAAAATTAGGTTTAGCCGATGCAAGAGGAACACTTTTTTATGAATTTGCAAGAGTTGTAAAAGAAGTAAATCCACCAATCTGTATCGGTGAAAATGTTCGTGGTTTGTTGAGCCACGAAAATGGTAAAACCTTGCAGGGAATGATTTCAATTTTAGATGAAATCGGTTATAATGTTGTTCCTGTTCAAGTTTTAAAAGCGATTAATTTTAAAGTACCTCAAAAAAGAGAACGATTAATTGTTGTTGGGATAAGAAAAGATATTGATTTAAATTATGAATATCCTAAACCTAATAAAAAAATCTATAATTTGAAAGATGCTCTGAAAAAAGGTGAATTATTTGATTGTAATGTACCAAAATCTGAAGGTTCAAAATACCCTAAAAGTAAGATTGAAGTTTTAGATTTAGTTCCACAAAAAGGTTATTGGCGTGATTTGCCTTTAGATATTCAAAAACAATTTATGGGTGGAAGTTTCTATCTTGGAGGCGGAAAAACTGGAATTGCTCGCAGAATTGGTTGGGACGAACCTTGTCTAACACTTACTTGCAGTCCTGCTCAGAAACAAACCGAAAGATGCCACCCCGAAGAAACTCGACCATTTACTGTTCGTGAATATGCAAGAATTCAAACTTTTCCTGATGATTGGAAGTTTGCAGGTTCTGTTGCACAACAATATAAACAAATTGGAAATGCCGTTCCTGTTAATTTAGGTCGTGAAGTGGGTTTTTCAATTGTTAAATTCTTAAATCAATATTATAGCTTATCAAAACCCAAATAAAAGCTGTAGTTTTCAAACGTAATTTGATTTAAAATACTTCGTTTTGAAGATTTAGTCTCCTTTTTGATTTCGTCTAATGCCGAATTTGATTTGGTTGATTTATCTTTTTCATTTGAGTTTAGATAATCATTTATGGCAATTGGTAGAATTTTATATAATTGAAAAAGTGCATCATCTTGTCGTGAAAGTAAGGAATAGAATTGGTCTCCTGAAATTTTGAATACCCTGCTATGGCTGTATTCTTTTCCGTTGATTTCACCTTTCCAAAGTTCGTTAAAGCTGTTTTTGGCTAAAATTTGTACCCAATAACATTTAGCTTTTTTGTAGTTGTCTGCATATCGAGCCAATTTTTGAAACAATGCTTCGGCAGAACTGCTGTTCATTGTATTATGTTTGTTTTTGATGTCGGCAAACAATGTTTCATTGGTTGCTTTAATGTCAAAACCACTCAAATTCCCAACTTCAAAACCATCAATTCCACCTAAAATTTGCTCGTGAAAAGTTCCGATTGAATTATTGATTGATTTGTCAATTTGTCGTAAAATCTCTGCTTTAATTAGACTTTCCTCGTCAATATTGTTGAATTTTGAGTCAAATGTTAACTTTATAGTGTCCACTTTGTTGATGTAAAAACTACTTTTAGTTATGTTTTG